>CAIZHC010000128.1 GCA_903932705.1 uncultured Actinomycetes bacterium
GTGCCACTGGTTGAAGAAGCCTGACATAAACCAACCTGCGGTATATCCACCAATCGCCCAGAATGCCACGAAGCCAAGATCTAGAAGACCGGCGTAGCCGACAACGATGTTGAGTCCAAGTGCAGCGATAACCCAAACCAGCGCCTCATTGAGAGATGAAGGTGGGAACCAGGTTTGAATCTGGCTCTGGAAACCATCTGAAGTGTGAGGGACGATGTAGGTGTAGAAGATGTAGATAGCGACAGCTAGTCCAAGGAAACCAAGCGACCAGGTGCGTTGCGAGAAAGGTGCTCTCTGCTTCTTAGATGTTTTCTTCTTGCGAGTGATAAGGGCCATTTTTACACCTTCTCCGTCATTGGCTTACCGAGCAAACCAGTCGGCTTAAATACCATAAGCAAAATCAAGATCGAGAACACAACTGTGTTCGACCATTGCTGACCGAGACCAATTGGCAAACCATCATTCCAACCTTGGATAAGGCCAATAATGACTGCGCCTAAGACAGCGCCTTGAAGATTTCCAATTCCGCCCATAACGGCGGCGGTGAATGCAATAAGACCGAGTTGATATCCGAGGTTATAGGTAGTTAATCCGCGAGTCTGTTCAAAGAGCAGACCAGCAGCGCCAGCAAGTGCGCCACCGAGTCCGAAGGTGAAGGAGATGGTGCGGTTAACATTGATACCCATAAGGCGAGATGCATCCTGATCTTGTGCAGTAGCGCGCATCGCCTTGCCTTGCTTGGTCTGAGTAACGATATAAGTCAGCGCCAGTAGCACTGGGATTGTTACAACAAATGAGATGAGGGTTGTGTAAGGGAGGCGAACTCCTAGGAATTTTAGATTTCCTGCTGGGAGCAAGCTTGGCCAAGTCTTCTGACCAGAACCATTCCAACGAAGACCCACGAATTGGATAATGAATGACATTCCAACTGCGGTAATCAGCGGCGCCAACTTAGGTGCACGACGAAGGCGGCGATATGCAAATCGCTCAATTCCAACGTTAATGATTCCGCAAAATGCCATTACTGCAACTAAGCAGAGTATGAGCACGCCATAACCAGCTCCAGTTGGATGATTCTGATTAAACCAAAGAGTGATGAAGTGTGCGGAGAATAGTCCGCCCAACATAAAGAGATCACCATGAGCAAAGTTAATGAGCTCGATGATTCCGTAAACCAGTGTGTATCCGAGCGCGATAAGCGCATACAAGATTCCATTACTGAGCCCCGTGAAAGTTACTTCCGTAAATTGTGAAGGGGACTTAATTAAATTTATGAGTAACCAGAATGATCCTCCGGCCACTGCGATCGTCGCAAACGATCTTTCGACATATCGTCGACGTAATTGGCGAGTCTTGTATGTAACGCCTGCCACGTTGTTCTCCTCTAGATGGATACGGGTTATTACAGAATTAGATGGGGCCTGTAAACAAGCCCCATCTAATTACTTAGCTAGTGAACGTGTAAGTATGAATGTAGAACGAGTTCTACTACTTAACTGTCCATGCCTTCAGAGTTGTCTCTTGTCCACCAACGATTTGCTCGACGGTGATGTCCTTAGCTGTGGTATCTCCAGTCAATGTGCTGATGTGGAGAGCCTTACCAAGAACTGAAGCAGCAGCTGGAATTGTGATTCCGGTGCCACTGAATACAGCCTCTGTTACACCCTTACGAGTTCCATCTGACTTTGCGATTGCAGCCAAGATAACTTGGAGAGCAGCCACGCCGTAGATTGGGTATGAGCCAACTGGAGCCTTCTTGTAGGTCTTCTTGTAGAGAGCCAAGAACTTTGCGCCAGCGCCGTTAGGGGCATTCTTGACGAGAAGTTCGTTGGAGAGACCTGCGAAGGTGAGGTATGCACCAGCAGCGTTTGGATCTGAGTTGAATTGTGGGTATCCAGTAAATCCATCTGGAGCCATGAACTTAACCTTGGTGTTATCTCCGAGAACTGCAACCTTATCCTTGAGGAGCTGGCCGCCGTTGTTGTCATAGATTCCGCCGATGTAAACCATATCTGGGTTCAATGGAGCGATCTTCTGGAATAGAGCGGTGTAATCGCTCTGAGTTGCATCCCAACCTTGACCAGCAGGTCCGCTTGAGAGAACTGTCATGCCCTGCTTCTTAGCTTCAGTTGTGAATGCCTGAGCAACACCTTGACCGTAGGTCTGAGTATCGTTCAAAACATAAACGCTCTTGATGCCAATTGACTTAGCAAATTGA
>CAIZHC010000129.1 GCA_903932705.1 uncultured Actinomycetes bacterium
CCAAACGGTGCGATAAGCGGTACACGTTGTAAGCGCACCAGTTGAAGTCGTGCCGTTGTAGCTCTTCTGATAAGTAAAAGATGATTCCGCAAATGTTTGGTTGTAAGTAGGAGTTGCGCCGTAGGTGGCGGCGAGAGCTGCGACATCGTGCATCACCACAGTTGATACGACTCCGGGAGCAACTGTTTTGTTGTAATTAATAGGAAGTGTTGGACAGGTTCCTATTACCTTGGTGACCCAGTCGCGACCATAGCCCGGAATACCGATATAAATTTTGGAGGCTGGAATTACTGAGGCGGCGTAGGAGACCCCATTAGTGGTCCACTGCAGCGGTCCAATTGGTCCAGGGCTACTCGTCGAATAGTCGTAGGCCATGATGTGCAGTTGATCGATGAATCCCGCGACCTGTGACCAGGCGTATAGGTAGTAACCCTTCTTGCCAGATGCCGGATCAAAGAGAGGAGGAGTTGTAATCGAGAGAAGTTTTCCTTGCGCGTGAAGTGCGGTAGATAAATCTGAGATAAATTGCACCCAGCGGGTTTGGGTTGTAGGCCATGTTGAGATGGAATCAACGAAGGCAAAGTTTTCAAAGTCGAGATCAATTCCATCAAAGTTGTTTTGCATGACTAAGTTGAGAATCGCATTAACAATATTTGCTCGTGAAGTTGGGTTGGCGAGAAGGTTTGAGAGGACGAGCTGCGAACTCTTTCCGGTCTTGGGATCCACCGCTGTGCCATCGGTGATTGTTGGAAGGATTTTGAATCCGGCGGCTTGCATCGATTGCAAGGCAGTTGCCATAGGAGTACTTGGGTTCGCCGGGGTATACAAATCTGCGATTTTATTTTGATCGCGCAGGGTGTACCAGAATGGATAAACCTGCGAGATGAGGTCTGCATTAAGAATGGCAGATGGAAGTGATGTCTTCATTGAATAATATGGAATCCACCCAGTCAGAATTTTGCGGGGTTGCCCAAGTCCACCTGCGGGCGTTGATGGTGTCGCCCCAGGTATTGGAGTTGGGGAAGGAGATACTGAAGAGGCAGACGGCGTAGCAGAAGGTGATGGGGTCGTGTCTGCGCGAGAAATGGTGGCGCTCGTTGTAAGCAAGAGCGCGGCCACTACTAATCCAGCACTTCGAAAGAATACGGACCCGCTGGGTCTCACTCTTTCTTCAATCCGTCGAAGATCTCTTTACATGTTGGACAGATAGGGAATTTCTCGGGATCACGACTTGGAACCCACTTCTTGCCACACAAGGCGCGGACAGGTTTTCCAGTCACCATTGCTTCGGTGATCTTCTCTTTACGCACATAGTGCGAGAAACGTTCGTGATCACCCTCATCAGTTGGGGCTAAACGCTCCTCTTCAAGAGTGTCGGTGCCACCAATCCCAATCGGCTCACCACGTGAGGGGGCGAAAGGGTTTTTCATAACCCCAATGTTATCGCCTACGATTACGTAATGAAGGATCTACTACGCACCTCCGACCTCTCCCCTGCAGATGTAGAGCTGCTGCTCGATACGGCGGCGCAATTTGCGGTCAAACCATTCTTGGCCAATACCGCTCTGGCCAACCGCACCGTGGCTATCTACATGACCAAGCCTTCAACACGAACCCGCCTTGCCTCAGAAACTGCTGTGGCTCACCTGGGTGGAACTCCAATCTTTATCCGCGGTGATGATCTGCAAATCGGTCGCGGCGAAACTATCGCTGACACTGCGCGCATCATTAGCGGATATGCATCGGCTTTGATCATTCGAACCTTCAAGCAATCTGATGTTGATGAACTGGGTGCAAACTCCACGATTCCAATCATCAATGGATTAACTGATGACGATCACCCAACCCAACTTCTTGCTGACTGGGTCACTATCCGTGAAGCATTTGGCAAAGATATTACTGGTCGTAAATTTACATATGTTGGAGATGGCAACAACATGGCGCATGCATGGCTCACCATGGGAGCAATCATGGGGGCTCACGTTGTTGTGGCAACGCCAGGTGGCGCTTATGCACCGGATGCATCTGCTGTGAGCAAGGCTCAAGAGATTGCTGCTAAGACCGGTGGGAAGATTGAAGTTCTAACTGATCCAGAAGCTGCAGCAAAGGATGCAAGTGTTTTGTATACCGATGTTTGGATGTCAATGGGTGATCCAGAGGAGGAGAGAGTTGCCAAACTTAAGGCGCTTGCTCCATTTGCTGTAAATCAGAAGTTAATGGACTTAACTGTGGCCGACTCGATCTTTATGCATTGTTTGCCGGCGCACCGCGGTGAAGAGGTATCTGCTGAGGTTATAGATGGGGAGCGCTCTGTCATCTGGCGTGAGGCATATCACCGTAGGACA
Organism: uncultured Actinomycetes bacterium; assembly: GCA_903932705.1. GTDB lineage: Bacteria > Actinomycetota > Actinomycetes > Nanopelagicales > Nanopelagicaceae > PALSA-747. Next base: position 2,346 of record CAIZHC010000129.1, read on the forward strand.
ACAATCCAGGCAATTTTATATCACCTCGTTCGCGGTGATTTGAGTGGGAACACCCATTAATTAGGATTTGCCGGGTTTTAACGTAAAAAATCTATGAATTGAGTTATGTACTGGCTAGATTGACGCCATGCGTGTAGCCGTTCCTAAAGAAACACGACCTGGCGAAAAACGAGTCGCCCTCGTCCCCGACATCATTTCTAAGCTGACTAAAGCTGGACTTGAAGTCATCATTGAATCCGGAGCAGGTGTTGCATCTGAATTTTCAGATGCGCAATTCTCTGCAGCTGGTGCAACCGTCAAGAGCGGAAATGTCATCAACGATGCCGATGTAGTTCTATCGGTTCAACCGTTGACGCCCGATGCGATGAAGTCGCTTAAAAAGGGTGCAATCACTATCTCATTCCTATCCCCTACAACTGCGACCGATTCCATTGATGCGGCGGTATCGGCTGGAGTCACTGCAATCTCACTTGAGTTGGTGCCGCGTATCTCACGCGCCCAATCAATGGATGCGCTGACCTCACAAGCCCTCTGCGCTGGATATAAAGCGGTATTAGTAGGTGCAGAACTTTCACCTCGCTTCTTCCCATTGCTAATGACTGCAGCAGGAACTGTTACTCCGGCAAACGTCGTAGTGCTTGGTGCAGGTGTTGCAGGATTGCAAGCAATTGCGACTGCAAAGCGTTTAGGTGCAGTTGTGAGTGCATACGACGTTCGCCCCGCTTCTGCTGATGAGGTCAAGTCGATGGGTGCCAAGTTCATCACCCTTGAACTCGAAGCTCTAGAGGGTGCTGGTGGATATGCGCGCGAGATGACAGAGGATCGCGCTGCGAAGCAACGAGAACTCTTGACTCCATATATCGCTGCTGCAAATGTCTTGATTACAACAGCGGCTGTTCCGGGTCGTCCGGCGCCACGGTTGGTCACAGCAGATATGGTCGCCACCATGGCTCCAGGTTCTGTTGTTGTTGATCTAGCCGCTGAGACCGGTGGAAATGTAGAAGGCACCAAACCTGGCGAAATAGTCACCACCGCTAACGGGGTGAAGATGTGGGGTGGCAAGGATGTTCCAAGCCAACTCGCATTCCATGCTTCGATGCTCTTCTCTCGCAACGTTGTGAACCTACTTCTCTTGATGGTTAAAGAGGGTCAAGTGGTTCCTAACTTTGAAGATGAAATTATTGATGCTGCAACAGTCACGATGAATGGCGAAAATCGCAAGGGAGCTAAATAAATGAGTAACTTGGCGCTTTTATCCATCTTCGTACTCTCAATCTTCATTGGATTTGAGGTCGTATCAAAGGTTTCAACTACTTTGCATACACCTTTAATGTCCGGTGCGAATGCTATTCACGGAATTATCTTGGTCGGCGCAATCACAGTTACCGATCACGCTAGCAACAACATTCAACTTGGCTTAGGTACCGCTGCAGTAGTTCTTGCAACTGTAAACATGGTCGGTGGATTTGTGGTTACAGATCGCATGCTGGAGATGTTCAAAGGCAAACCTCGCGTCAAAAAGGATGCAGAAGTTTCAGGAGGTGAGAGCAAATGAATGAGAATCTTTATGGCGTTTTAACTCTCGTTGTATCTGTCTGCTTCATCTTGGCTTTAAAGGGACTCTCCTCCCCTAAATCTGCTCGCCGCGGAAACCTGATTGGTGCCGCTGGAGCATTCATTGCAACAGATTTGGTCTTCTTCTCTCCTGGAATGACTCACCAACACAAGTGGTGGATCCTTGGTGCTATTTTCTTTGGAGTGATTGTCGGTGTACCGGCAGCACGCAAGATTCAGATGACTCAGATGCCACAACTCGTTGCACTTTTCAATGGTGTTGGCGGTGGCGCTGCTGCGCTGGTGGCCATCGTTGAATACTTAAAGCTGGGTGCAGGCGCTAGCACTGCAGAGGTCGTTGCAACAGTCTTCACAGTCATCGTCGGATGCGTCTCCTTCTCTGGATCAATCGTCACCTTCTTGAAATTGCAAGAGATCATGACAACTCGTCCTGTGGTATTTCCTGGTGGACGTTTTGTTATCGCCGCAACCTTGCTTGGATCTCTTGGATCAGCTGAATGGGTAATCCATTCACTCGGTAATACATCCCTCACTGTTATGGCTGTTCTCGCTTTGCTCTTTGGTGTGCTCTTCGTGCTTCCAGTTGGTGGTGCAGATGTACCGATTGTTATCTCTCTGCTCAACGCCTTCACTGGTTTGACAGTTGCTGCAAGCGGTTATGTCTTGCAATCAACGCTTCTGATTGTCGCTGGAACACTCGTTGGTGCTTCAGGAACAATTTTGACGCGCTTGATGGCAGCGGCGATGGGTCGCTCACTCTTTGGAACTCTCTTTGGAGCGTTTACTGCGAAGCCTCAGGCTGCAGTTGAAGG
>CAIZHC010000130.1 GCA_903932705.1 uncultured Actinomycetes bacterium
ATAATCATGTGAGGAGGATAACAAGAAGGAAAAAGTAAGGGGAAATTGAGGGCTGGCACCGAATAATTCACCCTAGATCTGTCATCTATCCATCACTCTTCTTCTACGATTAATCCATGCGCAGAATTTCGATCGATCAACTCAAGACAATTCTCAAAGATCTACCAGAGAACCCTCGGGTGGTTGTATCGGGGAATTTCTCTATGCCAAAGGCGCTGATGTCTGCTTTCGACAAGCAGGTACCAAAATATCGATTGCATATGTTAAATGCCCAGATTGGCATTCCACATCGTGAAGGCGTCTCCTACGAGTCAGCCTTCATCGGTCCAGGAATGCGAAACTCTAAGCAGTTAACCTACATTCCAAGTCGCCTCTCACTCCTGCCGGTTTTGATTAAGAACCACCTGAAGCCTGATGTCGTCCTAATCCACACCTCACTCCCCCGCTTTGATACCGTCTCACTTGGTACTGAAGTAAATATCTTGCCGGCTGCAATTGAATCCGTGAGAGCTAATGGCGGAATTGTGATTGCGCAAGCTAATTCACATATGCCATACACATATGGAGATGCTCAGATTTATGAGCATGAGATTGACTTCCTCCTTGAGTCAGATGAACCGTTGACTGAGCATGTATCTGGTGAGTTATCGGCAGTGGGACGTGCGATCGGTGAGCGCATCGCTCCGATGATTAAAGACAATTCCACGCTTCAGATGGGAATTGGGGCAGTTCCAGATGCCACATTGGAGCTTCTTAAAAATCGAAATGGCATGCGCATTTGGACAGAAACCTTTAGCGATGGCGTCCTCAATCTTGAAGAGGCGAGCGCGCTGGACGAGGGTGTTCCAATTACCGCTTCTTTCGTCTTTGGAACTAAGAGGCTTTACGAGTGGCTCCACCTCAATCGTCGTGTCCGTATGTTTAGAACTGAGAAGACAAACGATCCCTCTCAAATCGGTAAGCAAGCTCGCATGACCTCAATCAATGCGGCTCTCCAAGTAGACCTCTACGATCAGGCGAACGCTTCTCGCGTACGAGGAAGTATCTATTCAGGCTTTGGCGGCTCAACTGACTTTATTACAGGCGCGCTGCACTCTACGGGCGGCCAATCATTTATGGCCCTACCTTCGTGGCATGCCAAATCGAACTCTTCGACAATCATTCCTTTGATTGATGGAGCAGTCACCAGTTTTCAACACTCACATGTAGTGACTGAAAATGGAATTGCGCGCTGCTTTGGAATGTCAGAGCGGGAGCAGGCAGAGAATCTCATTGAGTTCGCCGCTCATCCTGATGCTCGAGTTGACCTTACAAAAGCTGCCAGAGAGATGGGTTTGCTCGGCTAAACTTCCCAAATGCGCGGACGTATCAAAGATTACGGATCGCTGATATTTGCAGGAGTTTGCTTTGGCACCACTGGTACAGCTCAAGCCCTAGGACCTGATGGCTCTTCTCCGCTCGTTGTAGGTGCAGCGCGATTACTCGTTGGCGCTGCCTTTCTCTGGATCATCCATAAGATATTAGGAGCTTCAGGCTCCCGAATTGGTTGGTTAGACCTTCTTATTGGTGGAGTTGGAGTCGCGCTCTACCAAATCTCATTCTTCTCAGCTGTGCGTTCAACTGGAGTGGCAGTGGGAACTTTGACCGCGATCGGATCGGCGCCCGCCTTAACTGGAATCATGGGATATTTGATTAATAAAGAGGTACCAAGCCTTCGTTGGCTAAAAGCTACCCTCATAACCACGCTGGGAATCATCTGCCTCACCGGCGCTAAAGGATTCACCCATTTCAATCTCATTGGAGTTCTTGAGGCTTTAGGAGC
>CAIZHC010000131.1 GCA_903932705.1 uncultured Actinomycetes bacterium
TCTTGGTCACGCCCTCGATGCTGCTGGATATCTTTGGTATGAAGAACCAATGCGCGAATTTAGTATTACCGCATATAAGTGGTTAGGTGAGCGGGTGCGTGTTCCACTTTTGCTCGGTGAAGTTACTGACGGTGCGCATATGAGCGCCGGTGATTTCATTGCGACAGGTGTCGCTTCCGCTGTTCGTACAAGCACATTCTTACGTGGTGGATTTACAGGTGCTATGCGTATCGCTCATCTTGCAGATTCATTCCATCTTCGCGCAGAAGTACATGGGTATGGATTAGAGAGTGCACACCTATGTATGGCAATCAAGAACAATACGTATTACGAATCTCTTGTCTTTGAAAATCCTATTAAGCGTGAAGCAATGGTTGATAGCAACGGATTAGTTCATGCACCTACTAAGCCAGGTGTCGGCTATGAAGGTGTGTGGAGTGAGTCCGGAATGCCAATCGGTTTAGAGAAATTTGTAGCGTAATGACCCTTACAATTCTGCGGGCAGAGGCCTTCGACGTAAGGTTTCCAACCTCGAAAATGTTGGATGGATCAGATGCGATGAATGCTGATCCAGACTACTCCGCAGCCTATTTACGCCTCTTTACAGAGAGTTCTTCGCTAACTGGAGACTCACTCGTCTTCACTATTGGACGTGGCAATGATGTTCAAATTGCAGCTATCGAAATCTTGATGGAGAAAGTTGTTGGCTTAACAACCGAAGATGCTTTTGCCCGTATCGGAGATATCGCTCGCGACTTATCTGCTGACAGTCAGTTGCGCTGGCTTGGAACCGATAAAGGTGTCTTCCATATGGCAGCAGGCGCAGTTCTCAACGCGCTCTGGGATCTCTTTGCAAAAGAACGTGGAGTTCCGCTCTGGAAATTGTTATCTGACCTCACCCCAGAACAACTAGTCGCTGCAATCGATTTTAGATATATCGCGGATGTGTTAACTCCGGAAGAAGCGCTGGTCATTTTGAAGGAGAGGGTTTCTGAGAGAGAAGCGAACGAAGCAGTGCTGTTACGTGATGGAGTGCGTGCATATACAACTACTCCAGGGTGGCTTGGATACACAGATGAGAAGATGTTGGATCTCACCCGCGAAGCAGTTGCTGATGGTTTCACTCTCATTAAGTACAAGTGCGGAAAATCTATTGAGGATGACCGCAGGCGATTAACAAAGGTGAGAAGTGAAGTCGGAGCTGATTTCAAGATTGCTATTGATGCCAACCAGGTATGGAATGTCGATACCGCTATTAGCTGGGTCAACCAATTACAAGAATTTAAATTGGAGTGGATTGAAGAACCAACGCATCCAGATGATGTCGTAGGTCATGCACGGATAGCTAAGGAGGTAGCACCTACTCGAGTCGCTACCGGTGAGATGGCAGCAAATCGACTGGTTTTCAAGCAACTCTTACAACTTAATGCGATTTCATTTATGCAGATTGATGCAACCCGAGTTGCAGGTGTTAATGAAAATATTGCAAATATTTTATTAGCAGCGAAATTCAACATTCCTGTGGTTCCACATGCCGGTGGTATTGGATTGTGCGAAATGGTTCAACACCTAGCGATGTTTGATGCCGTCGCTGTTACAGGGCCTCATGACCGGCGAATTGTTGAATATGTAGATCACTTACATGAGCATTTCCTAGAACCTGCGAGGGTGGTTGCAGGCGCTTATCAAGCGCCTGCGCTACCTGGCGGTGGAGGACATATGAAGGACGAGAGCATTCAGAAATACATCTATCCATCCGGTAGTTACTGGATTTCTGAACTATCAATGAATGGAGCCAAGAGATGAGCGACGGATTCAAGGGGTTGAATGCAATCGTCACCGGAGCAGGTTCAGGAATTGGACTTGCGGTCGCGAAGAAGCTCAAAGCAGAAGGCGCCACTGTCTTTGGTTTTGATATAAATCAGGGCGAGATGGATGGACACGCCACATGGATCCATTGCGATGTGGGTGACACAGCGAGTGTTGCTGCGGCAGTCGCAAAGGTGAAGGAGCAGGTATCGACCATCGATATTCTCGCAAATAACGCGGGAGTCGGAGCTGTGGGCTCGGTCCTCGACGCTAGCGATGATGAGTGGGCCCGAGTTATTAATATCAATGTCGCAGGAATCTCTCGCGTGACTGCAGCCGCTCACTCACTCCTTTCACGTAGCAAAGCCCCGGCGATTGTGAATACCTGCTCTGTCGCAGCGACTGTTGGCCTTCCAAAGCGCGCGGTGTATAGCGCCAGCAAGGGCGCAGTTATGTCGTTGACCCTGGCTATGGCCGCCGATTTCGTTAAAGAAGGTATCCGAGTTAACTGTGTAAATCCTGGAACCGCGGACACTCCTTGGGTAGCCCGGCTTTTGGCGGCGGCAAGTGATCCGGCTGCCGAACGCAAGGCACTTGAGGCTCGTCAGCCAATGGGCCGTCTGGTCTCCGCGGACGAGGTAGCGAATGCAATCTTGTATCTCGCTAATCCACAGCAGAAATCAACCACCGGCACGGTACTCGCGGTTGACGGTGGAATGGACGGCTTACGATTACCCCATTAGTCAACGTTGACTCTCAATAAATCCATTTAGAAAGGAGGATGTACTCATGGCTATTTCCAAGAGCGTAAAAGTTAAAGCGCAGCCACGCCGTTCAATCCTCTCTGATGAAACATATTCAATGATCCGCGCTATGGTCTTTGCACACGAGATTGTTCCCGGAGAGCGAGTGAATATTGATGCCCTCTCATTACAACTTGGTGTTTCACAAACTCCAATTCGAGAGGCTTTGGCTCGCCTGGAATCCGAAGATCTTATTGCTAAGGAACCACTTAAAGGCTATCGCGCAACAAATCTGCTCTCGAAGAAAGAGTTTGCTGATCTCTTTAGTTTTCGTCTGTTAATTGAGCCGTATGCGGCAGAGCAAGCGGCGCTTCTCATTGATGCCGAAGGCATCAAAAAGTTGCAAAATGAGATTGCAAGTGCCAAGGAAGCACTCACACTTGATGATGAACATCTGATTGAGGCCATCACGGAGCACGATGCTCGCTTTCACACCTTAATTGCTCATTACTCTGGAAATAAATCTCTCTCCTCCGCATTTGCGAACACTCACTGTCACCTACATCTATTTCGTTTATATGTGGCAACACAGAAGCACTTGGTTGAGCCTGGCGATAAATCAAATTTCGTACAGGATCTATTCGCCCGCTATTACCACTCTGATCGCGGCCAACTAGCGATTAAGCAGCACGTCGCAATCGCA
>CAIZHC010000132.1 GCA_903932705.1 uncultured Actinomycetes bacterium
AACTCAGAAATTGCAGCCTCAATCTTGGATGCATCGCTTCCTCCGCCTTGGGCGAAATCATCTTTTCCGCCACCGCCACCGCCAAGGATGGACGAACCTGCCTTGACGAGAGCTCCTGCTTTTACGCCAGAACCTATGGCTTCAGCAGTCGCTGCGACAACAAGCACTACGCGACCATCTACAACTGAGAGCAGACCAACGACGGCGCGTGGATCGCGATTACGAAGATCAAGTGCCATCACGCGCAAATCATCACCAGAGATTCCATCGCCTACCTGCGAGATGAGAACCTTAAATGATCCAACCTCTTCAAATTTCTTCGCTAAATCGTTGACTGATGCCAACGCTTGAGCAGACTTAAAGGATGCTAATTCCTTCTCAAGAACCTTCATCTTTCCAAGAAGATCCGAAATACGTTCAGGCAACTCTTCAACCCGTGCTCCCTTAATAATCTCAGTCAGTGAGTTAAGCAGGATATGTTCCCTGGCTAGATAAGAGAAAGCATCTGCCCCAACAAGAGCCTCCACGCGACGCACTCCAGCGCCAATCGAGGATTCATTCAAAAGTTTCACAACACCCAACTCAGCCGATGAATGAACATGGGTTCCTCCGCAGAGTTCGCGCGCCCAATCACCAACGCTTACAACTCGGACGACATCGCCATATTTCTCCCCAAAGAGTGCCATGGCGCCAATTGCTTTGGCTTCGTTCTGACTCATCTGTTCTGCAGTCACTTCAAGATTTTCGATTAAGAGTGAGTTCACCCGATGTTCTACCTCATTGAGGACGCTGGCAGGAACTGCCCCATTTGCGGGGAAATCAAAGCGGAAGCGACCGGGGGCATTCTCAGAACCTGCCTGAGTCGCGCTCTCCCCTAGAGCTTCGCGGAACGCTTTATGCACCATATGTGTTGCAGTGTGTGCGCGTGAAATAGCCTTGCGGCGACCGTGATCAATTTCGGCGAAGAGATTTTGATTAATTTTTACAGAACCAGAAATTATGGAGCCTCTATGAACATATAGACCTGGAACTGGTGCTTGCACATCATCAATTTCAATACGAGTGCCATCGGATAGAACGAGCACTCCTCCATCAGAGAGTTGGCCTCCACCTTCAGCGTAAAACGGGGTGCGATCGAGAATAATTTCAACTTCGCCCTCATTAATTTCAGAGACGCTCTGCCCATCGCTCATAATTGCTTTAACGGTAGCTTCGCCGCTTTGATGCTTGTAACCGATGAAATCTGTCTTACCGAAAGTATCTACAATCTTGCGATACTCCGAAAGATCTGTATGCCCACTCTTCTTGGCTTTCGCATCAGCCTTTGCGCGATCCTTCTGCTCTTTCATGAGACGACGGAAACCCTCTTCATCAACCTTGAGACCTGTTTCTCCGGCCATCTCCAAAGTGAGATCAAATGGGAATCCGTAAGTGTCGTGTAATTTGAAAACGGTATCTCCAGCGAGCGTTGCGCTCTTGCTCTTCTTTACATCATTAGCGGCAAGATCAAAGATCTGGGTCCCGCTCTTAAGAGTTGAGAGGAATGATTCCTCTTCAGAGATGGTTACTTCCGCAATTCGCTCACTCTTCTCCAGCAACTCTGGATATTGAGGTGACATCGCACCAATTGCAGCCATCAATAATTCTTTTGAATTGTGATCCGGCGCTCCAAGGATGCGCATATTACGGATAGTACGACGCATCATTCTGCGTAGAACATATCCACGTCCTTCATTCCCAGGCAAAACTCCATCGCCTATAAGCATCATGGAAGTGCGAGCATGATCTGCTACTACGCGGAGAGAGACATCGCTCTTCGCATCTTTGCCATAGATAACGCCAGCTAATTCACTCGCTCTGCGGAGAATCTGCATTGTCGTATCAATCTCATAAATATTCTCGACGCCTTGCAACAGGGCAGCGGTTCGTTCTAATCCAAGTCCGGTATCAATATTCTTAGCGGGCAACTCTCCGACAATTGGATAATCATCCTTCGTCCCACCATCCGCACGAATATTCTGCATGAAGACTAAGTTCCACACTTCAAGGTAGCGATCTTCATCTGCGACAGGGCCACCTTCGGCGCCATATGCAGGTCCACGGTCGTAATAGATTTCAGAGCAGGGCCCACAAGGACCTGCAACGCCCATCGACCAGAAGTTATCTGCCATACCTCGACGCTGAATACGCTCTTTCGGTACACCAACCTTTTTATGCCAAATATCAGCCGCTTCATCATCATTGAGATAGACAGTTACCCAGAGTTTCTCCTCTGGAAATCCATATCCGCCATCGGCAATCGGCTTGGTGAGAAGTTCCCAGGCCATCGTGATTGCGCCCTCTTTGAAGTAATCGCCGAAGGAGAAATTTCCACACATTTGGAAGAAAGAGGCGTGCCTGGTCGTCTTGCCCACTTCATCAATATCTAAGGTACGAACACATTTTTGTACCGAAGTAGCACGTGAGTATGGAGCCTTTACCTCACCGAGGAAGAATGGCTTGAATGGAACCATTCCTGCATTAACCAGCAAAAGATTGGGATCATCAGCAATCAGGGATGCTGATGGTACGACGGTGTGTTTCAACCCTAGGGCATTGTCGGACTCGAAGAAGCGCAACCATCGCGCTCTAATTTCTGCGGATTCCACCTACTACTCGTGCTCCCGATCAGAGCGAGAAAATTTCTTCCCAGCAAAAGCGGTTGCAAGAGTCCCAAGAATCTTTAAAAGACCGGAATTCTTCTCAATGAGGTTTGTGATTGAGCCAGTCACCTTCTCGGTGAAATTCTCTGCGGTGGAGACAATCTTGTTGACACTCTTTACAGTCTTCTCAATTTCGTCGATAAGGTTTCCAACCCGCACGATTGCATAAGCAATCGCCAGAGCAATAATCAGCAGAGCTGATGCTGCGATGATGGTTGCAATTCCGCCTGGACCCATGCCTTTAGCCTACCTGAACTTCTTCCGCGTGAACCCGAATTATTTGGACTCAGGCACGAAATCAACGCCCGCTTCCTTGCGTTGTGCGGGAGTTATTGGGGTTGGAGCCCCGGTAAGTGGATCTCCCCCACTTGCAGTCTTAGGGAAGGCGATAACTTCGCGAATAGATTCAGCTCCAGTCAAGAGTGCACAGAGTCGATCCATACCAAGAGCAATTCCGCCGTGCGGAGGTGGGCCGTAATTGAATGCTTCGAGCAAGAAGCCAAATTTACTCTTCGCCTCTTCTGGGGTCAGGCCGATGACATCAAAGACACGTTGTTGCATCTCGCGCTTATGAATACGGATTGATCCGCCACCAATTTCATTTCCGTTCAGGACTATGTCATAGGCATATGCCAAGGCGTTGGCAGGATCCTTATCAAAGGTATCGGCAAACTCAGGCTTTGGCCCGGTAAATGGATGGTGCACTGCAGTCCAACCTGCTTCAGGATTATCTGCATCCACTGGTTCAAACATTGGGGCATCGACTACCCACAAGAACTCCCAACTATCAGGAGCAATAAGGTTGCAGCGAGCACCAATTTCTAACCGCACAGCGCCAAGAAGTGATTGAGAAGTGCTCTTAGTTCCGGCCGCAAAGAAAATCGCATCGCCAGGTTTTGCGCCGGTTATCGTTGCAATTCCAGCAGCTTCCTTCTCGGACAAATTCTTAGCGACGGGACCTGCAAGAGTTCCATCCTCTTGAACGAGAATATAAGCCAAACCCTTAGCACCTCTAGCTTTTGCCCAATCTTGCCAAGCATCTAATTCGCGTCGCGGAGAACTTGCGCCCCCAGGCATCACAACTGCACCTACGTAATCGGCTTGGAAAACGCGGAAAGTGGTCTCTGCAAAGAAATCTTTAACCTCAGTAATCTCAAGGTCAAATCGGAGATCAGGTTTATCTGATCCGTATCGTCGCATCGCCTCTGCATAGGTCATGCGTGGAATTGGGCGAGGAATTTGATAACCAACTGTCTTCGAAAAGACCTCTTCTAGAATCTCTTCGGCAACGCGAAGAATGTCCTCTTGATCGATGAAAGACATCTCAATATCTAATTGAGTAAATTCAGGTTGACGATCTGCGCGGAAATCTTCATCACGGAAACAGCGCGCGATTTGATAGTAGCGCTCCATACCGGCGACCATCAAAAGCTGTTTAAAAAGTTGTGGTGATTGTGGAAGTGCATACCAACTACCGGGTTGCAAACGTACTGGAACTAAGAAGTCGCGAGCTCCCTCAGGAGTGGAACGAGTGAGATATGGCGTCTCAATCTCAAGGAAATCTAAGCGATCCATAACGGTGCGAATGGTGGAAGTCACACGAGAACGTAAACGCAAATTCTTAGCTGGACCTTCACGGCGAAGATCCAAATAGCGGTACTTTAAACGAATCTCTTCGCTGATATTAGAAACATCACCACTATCAACTGGGAAAGGAAGTGGAGCAGCCTCGCTCAACACTTCAAGTGAGATGCAGTCAATTTCAATCGCACCTGTTGCAATATTTGGGTTCTCATTGCCGGCAGGACGAGCATTGACCTTTCCTGTGATCAGGACACACCATTCCGCGCGAAGTGCGCCCGCAATCTCATCTTTAATAACCACTTGCACGGCACCTGAAGCATCACGTAGATCGATAAATGCAACTCCACCGTGATCGCGGCGTCTGGCCACCCATCCCGCTAAGACAACTTCTGTTCCAACATCGCTCTTGGAAAGTAGACCTGCTTCATGTGTTCTTAACATTTAAGAGTGATCTCCGTAGTTTGTGATTCGTTCAATAATTTCGTTTGCTAAAGAGCCAAGAGTAACTGAAGCCACTGCCCCAGTTTTCATCTCCTTAAGGGAGACCTCTCCTGAACTCACCTCATCTGCTCCAAGGACTATGGCGTATTTAGCGCCACTCTTATCGGCAGATTTCATCGCCCCTTTAAGGGCTTTATCTCCGAACGATAGGTCGACTTTGATCCCTCTGGCACGAAGTGACTCTGCAATCAACAAAGCTTGATCGCCGGTGCCAAGCGGAACGATATAGAGGTCTAAGGCGAGATCATCTGGAGCAACTAAGCCTTCTGCCTCGCAGGCCAAAAGAATGCGATCGACTCCAAGGCCAAATCCAATTCCAGAGAGTTCTTGCCCTCCGAGTTGTGCCATCAAACCGTCATAGCGGCCGCCACCACCAATTCCAGATTGCGCGCCAAGATCTGGGTGAACGAATTCAAAAGCGGTCCCCGTGTAATAGTCCAAGCCGCGCACCATTCGGTTATTGATGACGAATGGAATTTCTAGCTCCTGCAATAAATCTTGTACCTTTTTGAAATCAGATGCACTCTCAGAGGACAAATACTCTAAGAGCACCGGTGCGCTCTCCATCAGAACCTTGATCTCCGGGCGCTTATCATCAAAGAGGCGAAGCGGATTGAGTTCGGCCCGCACCCTTGTTTCTTCATCAATATCTAAACCTTTGATGTAGGAGCGAAGATCGATTAAGTAATTTTCACGAGTCTTTGCATCACCGAGCGAAGTAATCTCAAGGTGGTACCGAGTAAGTCCAAGAGCCGCAAAGGCACGATGAGCTACGGCGATAACTTCTACGTCGATGCGTGGATCAGACAATCCAATCGCCTCTATACCAACCTGATAGAACTGGCGATAACGTCCAGCTTGTGGTCGTTCTGCTCTAAAGAATGCACCTGAGTAGTAAACCTTGACGGGTAGTTGACCGCGATCAAGGTTATGTTCGATGACCGCTCGCATTACTCCTGCCGTGCCTTCAGGTCGCAACGTTATGGAGCGACCTCCGCGATCTTCAAAGGTATACATCTCCTTGCGGACAACATCAGTTGATTCGCCAACACCGCGAGCGAATAGTTCGGTATCTTCAAATACCGGAAGCTCCATAAGTTGATAGCCAGCGTTACGCGCGGATTCAATAATGGTGGTGCGCACGTGATCAAAATGAGTCGAGCGATCAGGGAAGTACTCACTCACCCCTTTGGGTGCCTGAAACCTCGCCATTAATCATCACTCCTTAGGAAGCGCTCCTGTAGGTAATCATTGTTCTTACGCTCTCGCCCAATTGTAGTTTCAGGGCCATGGCCAGGAAGAACAATTAACTCATCATCAAGCGGAAGAATCACGTTGCGAATCGATTTCTTCATATCGCTTGCAGAGCCAAGGCGGAGCGAGGTATTTCCGATGGAGTTTTGAAAGAGTACATCGCCGCTTATGAGGAACTCATCGTTAACGATAAACACTGTCGAACCTGGGGTGTGCCCTGGCGCGTGCAGCGCCTTTAAGGAGAATCCGGCGATTTCCAAAGTGAGCCCATGAGTGAGTTCACGAACTGATCGCGGCTCCTTAAATGAGGTGACCCCCATCTGCTCCAAGATTGGAATTGTTGGACCTCCTGGAGTCAAAATCCCTTGGGGATTTCCAAGAAACTCTCGATCTTTAGAGTGGATATAAGTATCAAGACCGTATTTGTCATCCAAAGGCGTGACGGAGAAGGTGTGGTCAAGATGTCCGTGAGTGACCACGGTCGCGATTGGCTTGAGGTTGTGGCGCTCTAAAACCGTACTTATGGGACCCACTAGATCTGGAATAGCCATGCCTGGATCCACGATAAAGCACTCTGAACCTTTTTCTGGAGCAAATATCCAGCAATTGGTAGCGAAGAAATCAGCCTTTATAACCTCGAGAATCAATCTAGGAGCCCACTTTTCTCATAATTAATCTCCCCTAGGTGACCTAATTTTCCTAGGTTGAGGCTTTAAGGGTACCTTTAATCCCTGATTAAAAAGGTCAGGAAGGCTGGAACCGCCTCTCGGCGGGGTTGGTCTTAAGTAATCGTTAACGAAAAAGTGGTTATCACCAAAGGGTGAGGGCACTTGACGCGCAACCAAAGGAGCAAGAGATGTCGAACCCAGAAAATCTCAGTGCAGCATCAGCCCTCATCGGAGATCCAGCAAAGTTTGGTCGAGTTGGCGAAGATGGAACTGTGTACGTAACAACTCCTGAAGGTGAACGCGCAGTCGGTTCTTACCCTGGCAAGAGTAACGAAGAGGCGCTCGCCTATTTCGTCCGTAAATTTGAATCCGTTGCATCTGAGGTAGCTCTACTCGCTGCCCGTATTAAAAGTGGCGCATTGGTTCCAAGTGACGCTCTTGCGGCAGTAAATAAACTTAAAGAGCAGATCTCAAACCTCAATGGCGTTGGCGATCTGGCAACCCTTGCAAAATCAGTCGAACAGATTCCTTCTCTCATTGAAGGTCACAAAGAGGCGTATGAAGCTCGCAAAGCAGCGGAGAACGCCGCAAAGGAAGCTAAGCGCGTTGAAGCCAGCGCCATCAAAGAGAAACTAGTTGCAGAGGCTGAATCATTGGCTCTCTCCGAAAGTTGGAAGGCAACTGGAGATCGACTCAAGATTCTTCTGGATGAATGGAAGGCTGCTCCTCGCTTAGATAAGAAGAGCGATGCCGAACTCTGGAAGCGCTTTTCAAGCGCCCGTAATAAATTTGATAAGCGCCGTCGTACCCACTTCGCTCAATTAGAGAACCAGAGCGCTGTAGTAACTTCCTCGAAGAGTGCGATTATTGAAGAGGCGAAGAAGCTTGCCGATTCAAAGGATTGGCTAGCAACCGCAAATCGCTTCAAAGAATTAATGGATGCTTGGAAAGCTGCCGGTCGTGGCAAGAAGAGCGTCGATACTCGCCTCTGGGAAGAGTTCAAGACCGCGCAAGACACATTCTTTGCCGCCAAGAAAGCTGATTTAGAGAAGCGTCAGGGAACTATGGCTCAGAACCTGGTTAAGCGTGAAGAGCTCATTACCCAATTTGAAGCGCTACTTCCAGTCACAGATATTAAGGGTGCTCGTAACAAGTTCCATGATCTCCGTGAGAAGTGGGATCGCATTGGAATGACTGAACGCAACAAGCGCGCTGCCTTAGAGGTTCGTTTGGAGAAGGTTGAGAATGAGATCAACTCACTTCACGAAGAGGTTGCACGTCGTAGCGATCCAACTGCCATCGCCCACGCTAACAGCGTTGTTCAAGGTCTCCTTGATGCAATCGAAAATTACGAGAAGCAAGCTGCGAAGGCAGAGGCTGCTGGTCAGAGCGCGAAAGCAATTGTTGCGCGCGAAGCTGCCGCTGCCCGTAAAGCATGGTTAGCAGAAGCTCAAAAGGGTCTAGCCGACTTCAAGAAGTAATCTCTTGCTTTAGTTGTTGGTGACGCGATAGACGTCGTATACGCCGGCGACGCTACGCACTGCAGATAGAACAGTATCTAGATGCAGCGCATCTGCCATCTCAAAGGTGAATCTCGATAGGGCAACGCGATCCTTACTCGTGCTTACCGCAGCATTCAAAATGTTTACATGCTGGTCTGCAAGGGTTCGAGTGATATCTGAAAGAAGTCCGGCTCTATCTAACGCTTCTACCTGAATATTTACGAGAAATAGCGCTCTGGCGCTGTTATTCCACTTTACATCGACGATACGATCGCCCTGGTGTTCTTTAAGATCATTCACATTAATGCAGTCAGCGCGATGCACGCTCACTCCACTGCCTTTAGT
>CAIZHC010000133.1 GCA_903932705.1 uncultured Actinomycetes bacterium
ATTAACGGTTAGTTTCAGACCTGGGACCAATGGCAGGATGAGCATGGCGAAAGAGAAGAGGATTGAGTATCGAGTAACCCACTCCCAAACCTTGGGTTTCCAATTGGAAACGATAAGCAGAAGCACAATTGATACTGCGAAGAAGATGAGCTGTCGAAAGAAGATTGTGTAAGTCGAACCTGATTGCTGAAGAGAGACAACGCTTGAGGCTGAAAGCACCATCACGATTCCAAGTGCGCTGATAAAGGTGAGCGAACCGAGGATGAGATAGTAAGGAGCATCTGCGCGCTGTAGGTAATTTGAATATTTCTGCCGACGAGTTGGGGGTTTAATGCTCATCGCCCAATCACCTCGCGTACCGCCGCAACAAACTTCTCTCCGCGATCTGCGTAATCTTTAAATTGATCCATTGAGGCGCAGGCGGGCGCAAGTAACACGCTATCTCCTGCCGCCGCTAGTTCTTGCGCCTTTGCCACAACCTCACGCATGAGCTCTAGCGAATCTCCTGAATAAGGCATCAAGTAATAAGGAATATGCGGCGCCTCTTTGCTGAGAGCAGTTGCAATAATCGGTGCATCTTGTCCAATTAAGATTGCCGCCTTAATTCTGGATGCACATCGTTCAATCAACGGGCCCATCGCTGCGCCCTTTGCCAATCCCCCGGCAATCCAAATTGAAGAGATTTGTGACATAAGCGCGGCGGCGGCGGCGTGCGGATTAGTTGCCTTGGAATCGTTAACCCAAGTAATCCCATCCTCTTCCAAGACCACCTCTAAGCGATGGCGATCCAATGTGAAGTTCTGCAAACCTTGCCGAATCTCTTCGTGGGTAATTCCGATTGCCCGGGCAAGTCCCGCTGCGGCCATCGCATTGGAAACATTGTGCGGAACGGTTGGACGGATATCTGAAAGTTGAGCAAAATCATGAGCGACAGAGGGATCACTCACAAAGGCGCGATCAATGAGAAGATTTTCAACGAGGCCCAACTCTCCGGGTTGCGGAGTATCTAAGAAGTAAAAAACTTTTCTCCCAGACCATGCGCTGGCGCGAAGAACGCTCTCGCTATCCTCGCCATTGATTACAGCGATTTCACTTGCATCTAAGAGTCGTAATTTTGCAGAGGCGTATAAATCGAAAGAGCCATGCCAATCAATGTGATCAGGTGCAATATTAAGAAGCGCTACCGCTTCATAACGTGCATATTGACTCCACTCCAATTGGAAAGATGAGAGTTCAAGTGCGAGATAGTCGTAACTGTCTCCCGAATTAAGTACTGAAATAACGGGCTCGCCTACATTTCCACAAGCAATTCCGCGCATTGAGCTGTAATCAAAGATTGATTGCACCATCTGAATTGTGGTGGTCTTGCCATTTGTTCCGGTAAGGGCGATCCACTTCTGTTCCGGAGCGATCTCCTGCTTTACCTTCCAAGCAAAATCAATCTCGCTCAGCAATTCACATCCAACACTTTGCAAGGAGAGAACTATCGGATTATCCAAGCGCCATCCTGGTGAGACGATGGCAAGGTCATAATTTACTTCTACGCTCCGCTTTGCATGTGGAGCTTTCTCATCAAAGAGGTCTGCATTTATCCCGCGCGTAACCAAGAAATCCAGCACTGCAGTACCCGTAACGCCAGCGCCAAGCACGGCGATTTTCTGCTTCGCGAGTCCTTGCAGATATGACATTTAGGAGCTCACCCACTGCGCATAGAAGAGACCTAGTCCTGCGGCAACGCTGAGCCCTGCAATAATCCAGAAGCGAATAACAATTGTCACTTCAGCCCAACCTAAGAGTTCGAAGTGATGTTGCAGCGGTGCCATCCTAAATACTCGCTTGCCCCCCGATACTTTGAAGTACAAGGTTTGAATGATGACTGACATCGTGATGATGACAAAGAGTCCGCCAAGTGCAATCAAAAGCATTTCAATACGTAAGGTGATGGCTAATCCAGCAACAGCGCCACCAAGGGCAAGTGAACCGACATCTCCCATGAAGATTCGAGCGGGTGAGGTATTCCACCAGAGAAAACCAGCACACGATCCGGCAAAGGCGGCGGCCAAAACTGCAAGGTCAAGTGGATCTCGAACTTGATAACACTTTGAAATGAGAACTTCGGTACTTCCCAATCCACAACTCTGCCTAAACTCCCAGACACCAATCAAGACAAAAGCCAAGAGCGTCATGATGGAGGTTCCGCTTGCTAAACCATCCAGGCCATCTGTGAGATTTACGCCGTTACTCGTTCCAAGTACAAGGAAGACAACCCAGATGATTACTAGAACTGTTCCTAGGACAAGGGAGGTGTCGCGAACTGTAGAGAGATGAGATGAGATAGGTGTGAGTTTGAAGCTATCCCTGAAGTGAAGTCCGGCGAAAGCGAATCCGGCAGCGACGAGCGCTTGCCCAGCTAACTTCTGTTTTGCGCGCAATCCAAGGGAACGTTGCTTAACAATCTTTAACCAATCATCGAGCAAGCCAACGAAACCCAACCCAAGTACGAGACCTATGACCAGGAGAGCCGAGATGCTAATTCGCACCCCATTAATAAGGTGTGAAGAGAAGTAACCAATGATGGCGGCCGAGATAAGCACAACGCCACCCATGGTGGGAGTTCCCCGTTTTACATGGTGTGAAGTTGGACCATCATCACGAATATTTTGGCCATACCCTTTGGCGGCAAGGAAACGGATAAATATTGGTGTTATAAAAAAGCTCAGAAGTGTGGCAACGGTTCCCGCGAGCAGAATCTCTTTCATTCTTGAGTTACCTGCCAATTGGCCAGCAACTTCTCTGAAAGCTCATCGAGGTGCTCAGCGCGTGAGGCTTTCACCAGCAGGACATCTCCTGGCTGCACATGTACCAACATTTCAAGAGCCTCTTCTTGCGTTAAGAGATAGTGGGTCAACATCTCATCCCCAACATCAGGGTCGAGTTCGAGACCTTCTAGGTACAGGTCAGTTCCAACGGATACCAAATGATCTACCCCCAACTCAGAGGCGAGTCTGCCAATTCGAAGATGTTCCGCGCGCTCGGACTCGCCGAGCTCATGCATCTTCCCCAAAACTGCCCATGAGGCTCCCCCACGTTCCTGGGTGAGGTGAACCAGGGTTTGAAGCGCGGCTCGCACGCTCTCAGGATTGGCGTTGTAGGTGTCATTTATAAGAAGGAATCCATTTACATCGTGCAGCTCCATGCGCCACTTGCTCTTTGGCTCAGCTGTGGAAAGCGCTGCCGCAACGGATTCGATAGAGATTCCTAATTCAAGTGCTGCTGCAGCAGCAGCTAAGGCATTTGCCACCTGGTGTGCGCCAAGCAGGCGAAGCGCAACTGGCGCGCGACCTGATGCGCTCACTAAATCAAAGTGCGCGAGCCCTTCACGAAATTCCAAATCCGCGGCCCGAACATCACAGTTCGAAGACTCACCAAAAGTAATTCTCTTACGAGCACTTCCCTCGCCCATCTTTGGGGTTAAAGGATCATAGGTACCAAGGATTGCAACGCCATGTTCAGAGAGTGAATTAATCAGTTCACCCTTAGTTCGAGCAATAGCTTCTCGGCTTCCAAACTCTCCGAGGTGAGCGGTGCCTACAACGAGCACAATTCCAATGTGAGGCTTGGCAATCTTGCAGAGCGAGGCGATATCTCCGCTGTGTCTTGCACCCATCTCGACCACACAGAACATGGAGTTCGGTGTGACATGCAAAATTGTGAGTGGAACACCAACCTCATTATTAAATGATCCAGTCGGAACAATGCACTCACCAGCAACACCCAAAACATGCCCCAATAAATCTTTCGTCGTTGTCTTGCCATGAGACCCAGTGATTCCTATGAAGGTGCAATGCTTAATCCGTTCACGAACCACAGTGGCCAAAGTAGTGAGGGCAACTCCCGCATCTTCCACGACGAGTGAAGGTATTCCTAGATTTATCGTTGTTATTGCAAAGCGTGCGCCATTAGCAATCGCCTCTTTCGCGAATGAATTTCCATCTACGCGCTCACCAGGGAGTGCTACGAAAAAAGTTCCCGCTTCAACCTTGCGCGAATCGATGACCGGTACCTCGGTTATAACTTCAGAAGGATCAATGCCGAAAATCTCTGCGCCGATTATCTCGGCGATCTCGGCGATTGTTAAAGGGATCATGACAACTCCTCTATTGCGCGAGCCAACTCGATGCGATCATCGAAGGGATATTTAACGCCTTTGATCTCTTGCCCGCGTTCATGGCCCTTGCCAAGAACGATAACGCAATCTCCAGGCGCTGCTTCTATTACTGCCGTTGCTATCGCAGCTCTGCGATCTACTTCAACGATTTCATTCTCTCCTGGCGTGCCGATCATCTCGGTAAGAATCTGAGTTGGATCTTCACTCCGCGGATTGTCCGAGGTAAATATTGCAAGATCTGAACCTGTGCGAAGCGCTGCGCCCATGATTGGACGCTTACTTTTATCGCGATCCCCGCCGCATCCCAAGACTGCAATCACGCGACCTGCAGTTAGTGATCGCGCCGTAGCGAGGGCACGTGCGACAGCATCTGGGGTGTGGGCGTAATCCACCAAGGCCAGGAATTTTTGACCAACCGATACAGGTTCTAGTCGACCAACCGGTGCATGTAATGATTTCAAATAGGAAGCAACGGCAATTGGATCAACCCCGCTCTCAACCGCCAATCCGATTGCTAGGAGCGCGTTATCAAGGTTGTGCAGGCCAAGGAGCGGCAAATGCCCCTCAATGAGGACTCCACCCGCTCCCCTAATCTTTACTTCAAATCCAGATAATGATTCTTCGAAATTCTCGTAGTACCAATCTGCCTTCTTATCGGTACGAGAGTAAGACTTAGTTGGCAATTGCGATGAGGCATGAAGTCTGGCTCCGTAAGGATCATCAATATTTACAAGGGCTAGTTCAGCGAAGTCTGGAGAGAACAATTTTGCTTTTGCTTGGAAGTAGCTCTCCATGTCGCCATGAAAATCCAAATGGTCCTGCGTCAAATTGGTAAAGCCAACGACACGGAATCTTGCACCCGTTACACGGTGTTGTGAGAGCGCGTGGCTACTTACCTCCATCACCATATTTCGTACATGCCGCTCACGCATGGTGCTTACAATCTGGTGTAGGTCGGTACCTTCGGGAGTTGTGAAGGAGGCGATGGACTCATCACCATCAATAGTTATTCCGATGGTTCCGATGAATCCTGTCGATCGGCCATCAAGCCGCCAAATTTGTTCGACAAGTGAAGCGGTCGTTGTCTTGCCATTTGTACCGGTAATACCGACAGCATCGATTGCAGAGAATGGATTTCGGTAGAACCACGAGGCGATTAGGCCCACCCAGAACCGCGGATCACGAAGAATGAGAACGGGAGCTTCGCCGCGAATGAGATGCGAGCCCGCTTCATCAGTCACTACCGCAACTGCGCCTTGCGAAATTGCCTGGTCGGCAAAGGTTGCTCCGTGAACTTTTGCTCCAGGAAGCGCAATGAATAGGTCACCAGCAGATGAGGTCCGAGAATTAAGTGTCACGCCAGTGAATGCAATGTCCGTAAATGATTTATCAATTCCGACAAATCGAGCCAACTCATTTAACGTCTTAGTGAAACTTTCCACAGGCATTAGCGAAGCGCCGTGGTTACTCATGGCTTCACCACAGATTGTGATTTAAGGAGCGATGCTGCCGTAAGAGGATAGGCGGGAAGTTTTGAAGGAACGGGTTGAACCTGCTTGGTCTGCAAGACAAAGCTCATAACCTTTTTGAACACTGGCGCAGCAATCTCTCCGCCGAAGTGCGCTCCTTGCGGATTTTGGATGACCACACTGACAACATACTTTGGGGCTTCGGCTGGCGCCATACCAATAAATGAGGCGGTGTATCCGCGATAGCAACCGCATCGAGCATCCACTCTCATGGCGGTACCTGTCTTACCTGCAACCTTGTAACCAGGAATTTCCGCGGCAGGGGCAGTTCCTTCATTTGAAACAACCCCTTCCAGCATCTGACGGATCTTTTGCGCGGTATCTGCGCTTATCACTTGAATCTGAGTTGATGGCTTTGATGGCGTGTACGTTCCGTCGGCCGAGGTGGTTCCGGCAATCACATTTGGAGTAACGCGAACGCCATTGTTAGCAACTGTCGCAAAGACATCGGTTGCTTGCATCGCAGTTACTGAGTAGCCCTGACCGAAGGCGATAGTTGGCGCAGAAGATGCCGACCAATCCGATACCGGGTGCAAAATGCCAGCAGACTCACCTGGAAGATTAGAGCCTGTGCTCTGACCAATTCCAAACTTCTGCAGATAAGAGAAGAAGGTCTTACTTGGAATCGTGCTTCCAATTTGAATTGCACCGATGTTACTTGAAACCGCGAGTACGCCTGCAGTCGTCAAATGTTCAGTCTTGTGGTTCTTATCATCGTGAAAGACTCTGCCACCTGATTTAAATGTATTGGGAATTGTGTAGACGCTGGTGGGAGTTGTTGTGCCCTCTTCTAACGCGGCGGCAACCGTAATCACTTTTCCGGTAGATCCCGGTTCGTAGACATCTTGGACTGCAGGATTACGCATCTGC
>CAIZHC010000134.1 GCA_903932705.1 uncultured Actinomycetes bacterium
GATTATTGATATTTTAGATCGGGCAGGAGTTCCAGCAGGTGTTGTTAACTTTGTGATGCCGGAAAAGACCGGAGCGGCAATTTCCAGAATGATGCATGACGTTCGGGTTAAGAATGTTTCCTTTACTGGTTCTACAGAAGTAGGAAGAATCCTGATTAAGGAATCGGCCGACCTAGTCTTACGCACCTCTCTCGAACTCGGTGGAAATGCTCCCTTTGTAGTTCTAGATGATGCAGATATTGATGAAGCGGTAAAAGGTGCAATGATCGCCAAGATGAGAAATGGTGGCGCAGCATGCACCGCAGCAAATCGCTTCTATGTTGCATCCAGCGTTGCAGAGGAATTCACCAACAAACTCACTGGAGCGATGGCTGCGCTCAAGATGGCTGATGGATTATCTGAAGGTGCCCAACTTGGTGCGAGCGTTTCCAAGCGAGAGCGCGACAAGATTGCGGAGTTGGTTGCAGAATCTATTTCTGCAGGTGCAGATCTAAAGCTCGGCGGAGTAATCCCAGAAATTGATGGCGCTTTCTATCCAGCAACCGTCTTGGCCGTTGCAAAAGACAATCCGATATTGCAACATGAAGTTTTTGGACCAGTAGCCCCAGTTGTAACCTTTGAGAGCGATGCGGAGGCAATCGAACTCGCCAATAACTCAGAATATGGGCTCATTGCCTATATTTATTCAGGAGATCTCAAGCGCGCAATCAGAACAGCTGAAGCAATTGAGGCTGGAATGGTTGCGATTAACCGCGGGGTTATCTCAGACCCGGCTGCGCCATTCGGGGGAGTAAAACAATCTGGGTTGGGTCGCGAAGGTGGTTTCGCAGGAATTCATGAGTTCTTGGAGACCAAATATATAGGCGTTGAAATTTAATCCCGAAAACAGGTTACTCACGCGAGGAGTAGGCTTTTAGGAAATCAAATAATAGGAGCCTTGCTTGCTAACTCAGATTCTCAAGAGATACCTGCGTCCCTATAAGAGGCAGGTCTACCTCATTGTTTTGATGCTCTTAATTCAAGCAATCGCAAGTCTCTATCTGCCGAATCTCAACGCTGATCTCATTAACAATGGTGTGGCAAAGGGAAATGTCGGCTATATCTGGCATATCGGCGAGATCATGCTGGCATCCAGCGCCCTGGTTATGGGAGCCTCGATTGTGCTCGCCTTCCTTGCCGCGAAAGTCTCTATGGCATTTGGACGCGATCTGCGCTCTGCGGTATTTGTAGCTGTTGAAGGATTCTCCGCTCGAGAACTTAATAAGTTTGGAGCTCCATCGCTAATTACGCGTAACACAAATGATGTGCAGCAAGTTCAACTTGTTCTGTTTATGGGCTTTACCATGATGGTAGGCGCACCTATTACAGGTATCGGTGCAATCATCATGGCACTGAGATCTAACCTAAAACTCTCCTCAGTCTTGCTCGTTGTTCTCCCAATTATGTCGTTGTTGATTGTTCTCCTCTTGCGCAGAATCGTCCCGGCATTTCGAGTGATGCAAATAAAGATTGAC
>CAIZHC010000135.1 GCA_903932705.1 uncultured Actinomycetes bacterium
ACTCTGAAGCAGATCTCGCAGGCAAGAGAGTTGCAACTGCATACCCAGGATTGGTTGCTAATCACTTCGAATCTACAGGTGTAAATGTTGAAGTTGTTCGTCTTGATGGCGCGGTCGAGAGTTCGGTGAGACTTGGCGTTGCAGATGTAATTGCCGATGTTGTTTCTACCGGTGGCACGCTTCGTCAAGCTGGGTTGGCTATCTTTGGTGATCCAATTCTGCAGAGTGAAGCAATTCTCATTGAGCGTCCAGCTGTCACACGTTCTGTTGAAGTGGAAACTCTTCTTCGACGACTTCAAGGAGTTGTTATCGCCCGCCAATATGTTTTGGTTGATTACGACGTTAAATCTGAATTCCTGGATGCAGCTTGCGCTTTGACTCCTGGTATTGAATCTCCAACTATCTCGCCCCTACAGCGAAGTGATTGGAATGCAGTGCGAGCGATGGTGAAGCGAAGCGATATAAATCGCATCATGGATGATTTATGGAGAGTCGGAGCCAGGGGAATCCTGGTTACCGATATTCACGCCTGCCGCCTTTAATAATCAGAAGCAATAAGTTCTAAAACTCGAGCCAAGTTTCCATCGTCGATTCTGGCTTTTGCATATTCTCGAACCACTGGTTTCGCATTAAAAGCAATGCTCAAGCCTGCGATTTCCATCATCCCAAGGTCATTTGCACCATCGCCTATCGCAACCGTTTGAATAAGCGGGATATCAAGTTTCTCTGCTAATTCTTGCAGGTAATCCGCTTTAGCCTGGCGATCGATAATTGGACCAATCGTCTTGCCAGTCAATTCTCCGTCAAGCACTTCTAGATGATTTGCTTTGAAAAAATCAATTTTCTCTTGCACCAAGAGGGGGGCGATTACATTCTCAAATCCACCAGAAACTATTGCTACCAAATGACCTGCAGAATGCAGACTCGCCACCATCTCTTGAGCCCCGATAGAGAGAGATATCTCTTCTCGAACATCATCAAAAATTCTCTCAGGCAGACCTGCTAAAAGAACTACTCGTTGGGTGAGTGACTCCTTGAAATCAATTTCACCACGCATTGATCGTTCGGTTATCGCAGATACTTCAAGGCCAACTCCAGCATGGTTGGCGAGCAAATCAATGACTTCCTGTTGGATAAAGGTGGAATCCATATCCAGCAAAATTAGCTTCTGACTAGAAGCCACTAATGTGTATCCGTTTCTGAGTAGTCGATCGCAACATCCACGCCCTGTTGATTTCCAAATTCAACGAGATCTGCTTCAATTGCCAGAACATGGGCTGGGTCACACGAAATCAAAATTCCTAATATCAGGCGGCCACGCAGAGTAATTTTCTGCTTCTCTTCAATAGTTAAGGTGAAGGGCGTTAAAACGTCCAATAACGCCTCCTCCAAGCCTTCGCGCTCGGCGGCTGAAAGAAGGATTAAAGCGGTAAATTTTGAATCATCGTGAGGCATGGAGCGAAGATTAGCGTCTCAGTACGGATTAACGGGTATCTTTCACCCTTGTGAAGCCGGTATTGGATGTTAAGAACGCTTCAGTAGTGCGTGGGGACAGGACTATTTTAGGACCTCTTACCTGGTCGGTTCTCGTTGGAGAGCGTTGGATTGTTCTCGGTCCCAATGGCGCCGGAAAGAGCACACTTTTCTCTCTTGTTGGTTCGTTGATTCATCCGACCCAAGGCGCAGTTGAAATCCTTGAGTCTCAAATGGGCAAGACAGATGTCTTTGAACTCCGACCAAGAATTGGCATGACATCGACAAGTATTGTGGAATTGATTCCAGAAGATGAGACAGTTCTCGATGTTGTGATGACCTCTGCTTATGCGATCGTTGGACGTTGGCAGGAGGAGTACGACCTATGGGATGAATCTCGTGCACTCAGCTTGCTTACCATTCTCGGAGTTCGAGAGTTGAAAGATCGCACCTTCGGCACCTTAAGTGAAGGTGAGAAGAAGCGTGTTCAAATTGCGCGAGCATTGATGCCTAACCCAGAACTGCTTCTGCTAGATGAGCCAGCTGCGGGACTCGATCTAGGTGGACGCGAAGATCTCTTACGAAGACTTAACAACTTGGCAATCGACCCACAAAGTCCGGCAACGATTATTGTGACTCACCACGTGGAAGAGATTCCCCAGGGAAGCACACATTGCTTGTTGCTCAACGATGGTCTAGCAGTTGCACAAGGGCCAATCGATGAGGTGTTAACCTCTGAAAATCTCTCTTTAGCTTATGGAATAGGTGTACAGATTCAAAAGGAAGGCGGGAGATATTTCGCCCGCGCCAACGAGCGGTAGGAGAAGCAATGTTCCATTTCACATTTTTGCAAGCTGGCATTACAGGATTAATACAAGGAATCACTGAGCTTTTTCCCATCTCAAGCCTCGGGCACTCGGTACTCGTTCCGGCATGGCTCGGCGGTTCTTGGAGAGCTTTCTCTGATACTCCGCAGTACCTACTTGTCGCCGTAGCCATGCACCTTGCTAGTGCGATTGCTCTCTTTATCGTTTTTGCTCCACGTTGGTTCGAGATTTTGAAATCAGTCCTCTCATGGAGGAAGAACACTTCTGCTTTTAGAATTTTTTGGCTACTAGTTCTTGGAACAATTCCAGTTGCGCTCATTGGTCTTGCCTTTAGCAACTTCTTTCAAAAGAACTTCCAAAAGCCACTCAGCGCGGCAATTTTTCTTACTATCAATGGTGCAATCCTTCTCGGTACAGAACGTTTAACTTCGCGTAGACATTCGCATTCAGTACCCAACGACCAAAATCTCGCAATTGTAGAGCGCGTCTCTCCAGGTCAAGCAGTGGTGATTGGTGTCGGTCAGAGCGCGGCACTCTTCGCTGGAATAAGCCGTTTCGGAGTGACTGTCTCTTTTGGAATGTTGCGCGGACTCTCAAGATCTGTTGCAGCTGACTTTGCTTTCCTACTCTCATTCCCAGTTATCTTGGGCGCCTCAATTGTTAAACTTCCTAAACTTGGCCACGGAGCACTTTCGGGTTCCTATGGAGCACTCACCTTTGGAGCAGCGGTAGCTTTTGTCGCAACGATCTTTTCGGTTCGAGTACTTACTCGTTGGTTTAAGACAAACTCCTTGCGCCCCTTTGCCT
>CAIZHC010000136.1 GCA_903932705.1 uncultured Actinomycetes bacterium
AGTGGGCTGCTCTACCACTGAGCCACCGAGGCGGAGTTGTAAGAGTACCCTGTGGGATATGGAAGTTGTCGCAATCCTTTGTAACCATGTAGAGACCCCCAATGGCCTGATGTACATCTCTGGCGGTGGAATTGACCGGGTAAATGTCCCCGCAGGCGCACCGGCTCCTTGGCCAATCACAATTGCAATGGCTGTTCAGGTGAAAGTTCCTTGGAACTTAACAAATATGGATCATCGCCTCATAATCTGTTTACAGGATATTGATGGCCAGGAAGTTCTCCTTCCAACAGGGCCAGATACCTTTGGACCATTTCGAGCAGAGATGAATTTCCAAGTTGGGCGCCCTGAAGGGTTAGAACCAGGCGAAGGTCAGATCATTAATCTGGGATTTAATATGCCGATGCTGCCGATGCCGCGGTTGGGTTCTTATCTTTTTACCTGCGAAATTGATGGTGAAGAGTTAGAGCGTGCGAGATTTAAAGTAATTCAGGCGAATTAATCTACG
The DNA here is from genome assembly GCA_903932705.1 of uncultured Actinomycetes bacterium. GTDB lineage: Bacteria > Actinomycetota > Actinomycetes > Nanopelagicales > Nanopelagicaceae > PALSA-747. Next base: position 506 of record CAIZHC010000136.1, read on the forward strand.
CGCACTTCTCCAGTTGGAGTCTTTAAGTAGACCGCAACAATTCCGGTATCTCCATCATTTGTTTCTGGATCAACCCAGATAATTTCTACATCGCCAATTGCATCTGAAACTTCTGAACCTGCGTATTCGCGAATCTTCTCTTTATCTCCAGAAAACTCAACTTTAGTAATTGATGCGGTTGCGATTCCATCTTTTGAAGGATGCTCGGTTGTGAGCCATTCGATAAAGAACGGAAGTTGCTTATCCTGCAAAATATCTGAAACACCAATCTGCTTCCAGCGTAGATCAGTTCCATCTGGCTTCATTCGGTGACCTTCTGCAGCTGGGCGACCTATACGGGTTTCGATGGGAGCAATGTCATCTGTCGATAGAACCCAAGTCAACCAACCTCCACCTTCATTTGCGCGCTTTGAAACTGCGCGACCAAATGGGTTGCTATCTGTTGCTGGATGATCAAGTGGGCAAACAACTTCAAGGTAATGACCGTTATGAAGTGGCGCCGTGAAATTACGAGTTCCAAATCGTGGATGGATACCACCATCAACGAATGTGGTGCCGAGCGTCGAGCCTAAACGTTGTACGGTGTCAGAGAGTTGTTCGTGACTGGTTACGTATGAGACATGGTCTAAGCGCATAGGGAAATAATGCCGTATTCCCGAGGGTGCTTTTTACCATCGGCGCATCTCTTTGGTTGGTTAGGCACCTACGGCAGCCGAGAGAGCCGAATCGGTATCGCAGGTGAGGTCGTGTGCTGGAACTACGCCAGTAAGTAGGTATTTGTTCATGGCATTGTCGACGCAGCTACTGCCTCGATTTGCGCCAGTGTGTCCATCGCCATTGAGGGTGATCAAGGTGCTGTTCAAAAGGTCCTTATGTAAGCCTTGCGCCCACTGGTAGGGGGTCGCAGGGTCCCTGGTCGTTCCAATCACCAAGAGTGGATTAGTAGTCAATTTTGTAAGGGTCGGACTCGCAAGTGGTCCAACCTTCCAAAACTTACAGGCCAAGCCAGAGTAAGCCAGATATGGACCAAAGAGAGGCGCAGCCATCGCAAATTTAACGGCGTCAGTCTGAATCTGGGCAACGGTTCGAGGATCCTTGAAGTCGAGGCAGGAGGTAATCTCTGAAATATCAGTCTGGTTACTTACATAATGGCCATTCACATCACGTTCATTGTATGAATCTACGAGCGCAAAGAATCCATTTGGGTTCTTCTTTTCTAAAGCTTGTGAGAGCGCATATTTTAAATCTGGCCAACCATTAGTTGGATCATAAAGCGCAGCGGCAATTCCAGTTATGGCTAGAGATTCTGATAATTCTCGACCAGTGTTGGAATGAAGTGGTTTAGTTCTACTCAATTGTATGAAGGCTTTAATTTCTTGAATTGAATAACTGGAATTCGCCGCTACAAATGATTTGAGTGCGGTATCGAATCCAACTGCTTGCGCAATATTTTGGTTGACAACCGAAACATTGGGATCCACTGCACCATCTAAGACAATTCTTCCGGTAGTTTTTGGATAGAGCGCCGCATACAAAGTTCCTAGAAAGGTTCCGTAGGACTTTCCGATGTAATTAAGTTTTGGTTCCTTGAGCAAGATACGGAGGAGCTCCATATCTTTCGCAGTTTCAAGAGTCGAATAATGTCCTAACTTAGAACCCGCCGCTCTTGCACAGTTGTTGGCGAGCATCTTCGCGGAGGAAATACCGGCCGCTAAATCTGCCGCGTTCTGTACTGAACCATTTCCACCAAGAAAAATATCTTCTTCTTTATCACTAAGACAGCGGATGGGATCTGAGAGGTTCACACCTCGAGGGTCAAAACCAATGAGGTCATAAACATTTTCAATGCTCTTAGAAACGATGTAGTCAGCGCTCAATACATACTGAATTCCAGAGCCTCCAGGGCCACCTGGATTCATTATGAGAGAGCCAATTCGCTTTGAAGGATTGTTCGCCGAGTGCTTAATCGCTTGTAAAGTTATTGTGTTGGTATCGATATGGTTGTAATCAACCGGTACTTTAAAACTGGCGCAGAGAAAACCAATATTGCAATTGCTCCATCTCAGCGTTTGTGACTGTAAGGTTTTGAGAGTCCAGTTTTGCCCGGCATCTGCGGATGTAGAGATAATTGGAAGCCCAGGAAGAATGAGGGCAATAGCCAAAACAAGTAGGGTTTTGACCTTCATCGAAGTTGCACCATCAACGCTTCAACTGCCAGTAAAGGCGCAGCGTTCCGCGCGAGGTTTGTCCGCGTCTTCATAATTGCCTCTAACTTCTTAAGAGTTACTTCGGGGGAAGTTCCTACAGCCACAATTCTAATCTCACGTTCCATATCTGTATTAATGAGCTCACTTGCCTGAAAATTTTCCGTACTTTGAACCAGCAAGGTATCTCGGTAGAAAGTGGCGATATCTAGTAGGGCGCGATCTAAGTAATCCCGAACCATTCTGGTCTGTCGAGATTTCTGCTCTTTTTCTAGCTCTTTAACAGCTTTCGCTCCGCCTTGAACCACTCGACTGCCTTGCTGACCCCAAGCCTCTTTTAGAGCGCTCGTCTCAGCATCGTTCCGTGTTGAGGCATCGGCCTCCGCCTCTCGCTTGGCGGCTTCAACTAAAAGTCCGGCGCACTTGAAAGCCGATGCAATGTCAGTGATGGTAAGTGGAAGTTTAAGGATGTCAGTTCTGCGGGTCCGAGCTTCCGGGTTATTGGCAAGATACCTGGCACGGCCGATATGACCTTGAGATGCCTTTGCCGCAAGTTCGGAAATCTGCGGGGAGAAAGATTCTGATACAAGAAGTTTTGTAACTGCCTCCACCGAAGGAGTTCGCAAAGTTACATTACGCGTTCTTGATCGAATCGTTGGCAGGACATCGCTCAAAGTTGGGGCACACAATAGCCAAACAGTTCGCAGTCCCGGCTCTTCAATTGCTTTGAGGAGCGCATTTGCAGCAGATTCAGTAAGACGATCTGCATCTTCAATAATTACAACACGGTATTGCGCAACTGATGGAGTCCATGATGCTCTTGTAATTAATTCACGAATTTCGTCAATCTTGATCGAAAGACCTTCGGTTCTAATCAGCTCAACATCTGCATGTGATCCCTTCAATGCAGTTGCACAGTTAACACAGGAGTTACAACCTGAATCAGGACAGAGCAGGGCTGCGGCAAATGCGAGAGCGGTATTGCTTCGACCAGAACCTGGCGGACCTGTAAAGAGCCAAGCATGAGTCATATTCTGAGATTCATCTTCATTGTTTCTTGCAGAAATAACTGCATCTTTCAAAATTACAACTGTCTCGTTCTGATCTATCAGTGAATCAAAAACTGACATGGCTACTTCTTGGATTTTTCGCGATTAATCTTCAAATGTGGAAGTTGCGAAACGCGCTCTTGAATTTGCGCGCCGATAACTGCCACTTCTTGCGTAGCATTTACAACAAAATAACGCTCTGGATCAAGATTGGCCAAATTAAGGAATTCGCGACGAACTCTCTCATGAAAGGCGAGAGGTTCTTGCTCCAGACGATCTACGCTTTCAAGTCTGCTCAACCCAATCTCAGCTGGTAAATCCATAATGATTGTCAGATTAGGGGTCAACGATTCAGTGGCCCAGCGAGAAATTCTTGCTACCTCATTGGGTTGAAGAATACGTCCTGCACCTTGGTATGCAATCGAGGAATCTAAATAGCGATCGGTAATAACAATCTGACCTTGTTCAAGTGCTGGTTGAATGATTGTGTGAACGTGATTTGCCCTATCTGCTGCATAAAGTAGGGCTTCTGCACGAGGTGAAATCTCACCGGTCTTTGGATCCAACAAAATTTTCCGCAATTGTTTGCCTAGAACCGTGCCACCAGGTTCCCTCGTAACCACAACTTCTTCGCCAATGCTGGTGAGATATTTCTTAAGAAGTTGCGCCTGCGTTGACTTTCCTGAACCTTCGCCGCCTTCGAAGGCGATAAAGATTCCCTTATGAGAATGGCCAGTTATGCCACCAAGTTCTCCACGCAAAGCGGCCATAATGTCTGAGAAGAATGAAACATTAGGGCGATCTTTCATGCGCTTGTAGGAGATGATTCCTACAACCAACCCAATTAAGCCTGCTCCAAACATTGTGAACTCAGCTCCGCTGTAGCGTAGATGAATGTTATCTATCGTGAATTCATGTCTGCCAATAGATGCAGCAATAATCGGTGCAATCGCTAAGACCAATATAAGTGAGATGCGAATCAAAGATTGAACGAAGGCAAAAGTTCTACCTCGCACATCATCTTCAACTTCCATCCCTAAGAGAGTTTGTCCGGTGACCAATGAGAGTCCAGCAAAAGCTCCTACAAATACCGTCATTAAAATAGCAAGTACGATATTTGTGGAAAGTGCAAGAATTGCTAGGAACAATGAGGATGCTGTTAGCGAAAGTCCAAAGATGCGCCTTCTAGAGAATTGACCAAAGATCTTGGGACCGAGCCAAGCACCAAGTGCTAAACCTGAAAATACCGAGGCAAATAAAATTCCATAAGCGGAGTCGCCCGCATTGAGATCTCCAGCAAAAGTTCTCGCTAATCCAAAGACTGCGCCTGCGGCGAAGAAGGCACCTAACATGCCAAGGATTAATCCGCTTATAACTTTTGATTGAGAGACAAATTTAAATCCATCTATAAGTGATTTACCAAGGTTGTCGTTAACTGCACTCTTTGACGCCGATCCCCTTGGAATGCTTTGTAATTGATAAACAATCCACGCCGTGTAGAGAAATGAAATTGCATCAATATAAAGTGCTAAATCAGCCGCTGATGTATAGCGAGTATTACCCGCAGAAGTAAAAGTTTTTGCAATCAGAGCGAGAAAGGTAAAGGCAAAAGCCGCTACAGGTGCGCTGCCGTAACTTGCGAGCAAGGTCATCTGATTAGCTGATTCAAGCTTCTCTTTCGGAACTAAATTGGGAACTGAGGCTTCTTTTGCTGGAGACCAGAAGAGAGTGACCGCCTCAACTATTACCGTTGCGGTGTAAAGCCAGATATAGCTATGAACCAATGGGATGGATAGGTAGAAACCAAATCTCAGAACATCACAAACAATCATCAGCCGTCTGCGGTCAAAGCGATCGGCAATCACTCCCGCAAGAGGTCCTAATAGGACGGCGGGGAGGAGACGGACAATAAAGACACCAGCAATAGCAAAGTTAGCTTTACGGTAATTTCCGCCGGCGAGCTCTTGAGCGAGTGCGGTTGAGGCAAGGAGGCCCAACCAATCTCCGAAGGAGGAGAAGGCCATGCTGTTCCAAAGTTTGCGGAAAGCTGGGATTGCTAAGACGCTGCGGGATTCCGACTGCGCGGGGGCGGAAGGATATGGCAGCGCTTGGGACATGGGCTAAGCCTAGAGGCTGACGCCCGTTGTGGCTTTGCCCCGTCCAGATGCTGCTTTCTTCTTCGCCTTTGGTGCGCCGGTGGCTTTTACTACTTTGGCGGTCAAACTTGGCGCACTCTTCTTCGCGCGAGCGCTCTTCTTCTTAGGTCGCGCAGCTCCACCGTTTTCTGCTTCCCAAGCACGTCTTCCAGCCAAGAGCTCCATACCGCGTTCGAGAGTTAAGAATTCAACACTGTCGCCTCGACGCAAAGTCGCATTCGTGACACCGTCGGTAACGTACAGACCAAAGCGACCATCTTTTACTAGTACGGCAGATCCAGAAGCAGGATCAAGGCCAAGATCTTTCACAGGAGGTTTTGCCGCGCCGCGCCTACGAACCTTTGGTTCTTTATAAATTGCCGTCGCTTCATCTAGGGTGATTGAGAAGAGTTGATCCTCTGAAGTTAAAGTTCTGGAATCGGCGCCTTTAGTTAAGTAAGGACCGTAACGACCATTTTGAACGGTGATGGTTTCACCGTCATATTCACCCAAGGTGCGAGGCAGTGACATCAACTTCAAAGCATCATCAAGTGAGATTGTGTCAAGGCTCATCGTTGAAAGAAGTGACGCGGTCTTTGGTTTTGGAGCATCCTTCTTCTTGCGAGGCTTCTTAAGTTCACCCGTCTTCTTATCTACAACAAGTTCTGGCTCTGGAAGAATCTGAGTGACGTACGGACCGAAGCGACCTGACTTTGCAACAAGTGGATAACCGGTTGCAGGTTCGACACCTAATTCGCGCTCACCAGATGGTTTTGCAAGAAGTTCAATAGCAACTGCAAGTGTCAATTCATCAGGGGCAAAATTCTCTGGGATATTTGCGAATTTTCTATTATCACCTTCGCCTTGCTGGATGTAGGCACCGAAGCGACCAACCCGAATTTCAATATCTTGACCCATCTTCATGGTGTTAATTTGTTGCGCATCAATCGCACCTAAATCAGAAGCTAGCGCTTCAAGACCTGGAACATCATCATGTCCATAAAAGAATCGCGTCAACCATTCAACGCGATCGGCTTCGCCATTGGCAATCTTGTCGAGGTCTTCCTCCATAGATGCAGTGAATTCATAATCCACCAACTTTGAAAAATGTTGCTCGAGTAATCCAGTAACGCTAAAGGCGAGAAATGTTGGAACAAGCGCGCGTCCACGTTTTGCTACATATCCGCGATCTTGGATTGTCGAAATAATAGATGCGAATGTTGAAGGGCGGCCAATTCCAAGCTCTTCTAATTTCTTAACAAGTGTTGGTTCGGTATAGCGCGCTGGGGGCTTGGTTTCGTGCCCTTCAGAGGTGTATTCCTTAACTTTGACTGTATCTCCAACTGACATCGGTGGGAGGCGGCGAGATTCATCGTCAGCCTCAACCGCACCCTCTTCTTGAATATCTTCATATGCAGCTAAGAATCCAGGGAAGGTAATGACAGAACCATTGGCTCGGAAATTTGCAAGGCTTCCAGTTTTTGTTTGGACATCAAAGTCCACGCGCATCTGCATCTTCTTCGCATCCGTCATTTGAGAGGCAACCGTGCGTTTCCAAATCAGATCATAGAGAGCAAATTCATCACGACTTAACTCTGGGGCTAGCTCCCCTGGAGTTTTAAAGAGATCACCGGCGGGGCGGATAGCTTCGTGAGCTTCCTGGGCATTCTTTGTCTTACCTTCGTAGAGGCGAGGAGATGCGGGGACATACTCTTTTCCGTAGAGCGATGCGGCTTGGGCTCGCGCAGATGAAATTGCTGAACCAGATAAGGTTACAGAATCGGTACGCATGTAAGTGATGTAACCGTTTTCATAGAGG
>CAIZHC010000137.1 GCA_903932705.1 uncultured Actinomycetes bacterium
CAATTCCAGGCCGCAGGTGGTTCCATGATCATGTTGGCTAAGGGCAATCGCTCCAAGCAAGTTACTGATGCCTGTAAGGCTCACGGTGGTTTCTATCTAGGTTCCATTGGCGGCCCTGCAGCAAGGCTTGCACTTGATTGCATCAAGAAGGTGGAAGTTCTGGATTACGTCGATCTGGGGATGGAAGCAGTCTGGAAGATTGAGGTAGTGAACTTCCCTGCATTCATCGTCGTTGACGATAAGGGAAATGATTTCTTCGCTGAAACTTTGAGACCTCTTGCAATCGGAGTTAAGCCACCTACCGCTTAGTTCACGGGCTCTCTTGGACTTGCACCCCTGCGCTGGGAGAAGAATTCCCAGAGTGCCAAGGTAAAGAGAATCATCGAAAATCCGAAGAGTAAATCTTCAATCGGTGCTCCCGCTAATCGCCTTCCAATAATTTCAGTTGGTGAGTATTGAACAATCTTTCTTGAGGTGAGCCACCAGTTGGTTAATAATTGAAAAGGAAAAATCAGAGCGTAAGTCAGCCAGTAGATTCCGCGCGTGATCATCTGTGTGCGCAACAGAAAGAGATCAGCCAAGATCGCAACCACCACGGCATCGAGGGCAATATCGCTATAAATCATGGCTCTGCTCGCTTGTGCTCCAGCCCGTTAATTTTAAGAGCGCTTGATAACTCAAGATAATCATGATTGGCACTACTAGGAAAAAGAGAAATTCCTCTACCGGAACTTTTGGAAGCACATCGATATTTACGATCTGATGTTGATCAAAGAACCAACTCTTCTTTGCAATCGCCCAAGTGTCCCAACTGAGGTAAATCGCCAGAATCATCAATTCGGTCTGAAGAAGTTGGCGCCAACGGGAACCAATCCTTAAACGAAAACCGTAATTTACGCTTAAGGCACAGAGGGCCACAAAGAGGATAACCACCAGATAACTAAAGTGAGTCAAGACCTTTTATCTCCCATGCTTAAGGGTATTGAAATAGGCTTGGGATATGGTGGATGCGCGCAGAATCATTTTCAGGTTGATCGAGATCTTCTCGCGATCAGCGGCATGGATGATCATTTTTATTTTCGCCATCCTTCGCCTCGCAGGAATCGAACTCAATATATCTGCGCAAATTACCATCGCACTTATAGCTCTGCTCATTGGAATTCCCCACGGAGCTATTGATCATTTAATCTCGATGCCCTCGAGGCCGCGCGGACGCTTTGCTCTCTATATTGCTTTGTACGTTGCTATCGCAGTTATTGCGGGTTGGATGATTGCCACGTGGAACGTTCTTGGATTTCAAGCTGTTCTCGTCATGAGTTCATTGCACTTCGGCTATGGCGACGCCGCCTATCGCAATGAGTGGAAAGAGGTCGCAGCTCGCAAGAAGTCTTCATGGAGGATCGAGAGCCTTTATGCGATTCCGGCAGGTTTTGTTCCAGTCATTCTTCCCCTCACCGATCCTCACTCCGGAGATGCCCTCCGTCGAATTCACCCATCACTTCAAAGTTGGGCAGGTGGCAACGCGCACACTTTGCGCTGGGCAACTCTGATCCTTGCAGGTGTTGCCATCATCATCCTCGCACTGCGGTGGAGTTTTGCTTTCGCCATCGATCTGACATTGCTCACCGCATTGGCTCTTGTTGCGCCACCTCTGGTCGCCTTCGCTACCTACTTCGGAGCCTGGCACGCGGCGCGCCACACCGCCCGCCTCACCCTCAAACTCCCAATCGCTTTGAAGCTCGCCATTGAGGGTCATGCGCTCAAAGCCTTATGGGCGGCGATCTTCCCTGGGCTCTATGCCGTGGCTGGCACTGCCTTGGTCGCCGCTGGACTGATGCTCTTCGACCGTTCTAGCTTCTCTTCGGGGCTGCTCTGGTCCACCCTGGTCGTAATTTGGGCTCTTACAGTGCCCCACATGCTCACCACCAGCCGTTTTGACCTCCGCGCCATCCGCAGTTGAGCGTAAAAAATTAGAAATTCGAAAGAGTTCTGAGAAAAATCTTAGAAATACTTCATTCTGACTGGATTTTCCGCCCATTAGGGTGAACAATCTACGAAACGATTCTCGGCGCCGAGCCATCTCGGCCTCCACCCTCGGGGATCGCCCAAATTGGAGGAAAATTCTCGATGCTACAGCTATCGAACGGTCAATGGAGCTCGTTGTACAACATCTTCTCCTTCGGCCTCATCTCAATGCTCGCAACAACTGTATTCACACTAGTAAGCCAATCTCGCGTACTTCCTAAGTACCGCATCGCACTCGTAATGTCATCGATGGTTACATTCATCGCTGGTTACCACTACTTCCGTATCTTCAACTCATTCACTGAGTCATCAATGAAGAACGCTGTATCAGTTGGAACTGCACAAGGTTCATTCAATGAGGCCTACCGCTACATCGACTGGATCCTCACTGTTCCACTACTTCTCGTAGAAGTAATTGCTGTACTTGCACTCGCAAAGGAAGCTTCAAAGTCATTGATTACTCGCTTGGTTCCAGCATCAGCAGCGATGATCATCCTCGGATACCCTGGTGAAATTTCAAACAGCACCGGAACAAAGGTTCTCTTTGGTGTCCTCTCAACAATTCCATTCCTTTACATCCTCCA
>CAIZHC010000138.1 GCA_903932705.1 uncultured Actinomycetes bacterium
GATCGCTGCAAACGGTCACGAATTGCAGCGGCCAATCCATCTCCACCCGGTTGAAGCACCACCACGGCTTCTAACCCTTGCTGATCTGCGCTGCGCAAGGCGTGATAAAGCACCCGCGCATACTCTTCTATCGTGCTTGGAGCAGCTAAGCGAATAACCCCGTTTGGAGTTGGAATTTGATCTGGAGCTATCAAACCGTCGCCAGCGACTGCGACTACGTCGAGAATCACTTTCGCTTTAGGTGAGTAGTGCGAATCAAGTGAACCTGAGACCCTGATGGAAGATGGATTTGATTCCAACGCAACTAACCCGGTGCTCTCCTCAATCATGAGTGGAGTAATTGCACCGAGGCGAAGCACCATCGGAGTTGGTCCCGTGCAATCAATAATTGTGGATTCGACGCCAACTAAACATGCACCACCATCCAGAATCAGATCTTCATCTCGCAAATATGTAGCGAGCTCATCTTCAACTGCTTGAGCGGTAGTCGGAGAAACCGCCCCAAATCTATTTGCACTCGGCGCAGCTATTCCGTATCCACCAGTAGCGACAAATTCCTTTATCAAGGCCAGTGCAATCGGATGTGCGGGTACGCGAAGGCCCACAGTTTCCTGCCCACCGGTAATGAAATCTTTAGCAAGATCAGAGCGTTTTAAAACTAAAGTCATGGGTCCTGGCCAAAAATCGCGCGCGAGAGTAATTGCATATTCGGGAATCTCAGAAGCCCAATGCGCCATCGCATCCATTGATGCGATGTGGACTATGAGCGGGTGATCAGATGGTCGCCCCTTTGTTTCATAGATGCGAGCAACGGCTTCTGCACTTGATGCATCTGCGCCAAGGCCGTAAACGGTTTCCGTTGGAAAAGCGACAAGGTGTCCATTCTTAAGGGCAAGAGCAGCACTCCGTAAAGTATCTGCGGTGCAGATCGAGAGGAAACTCATGACAGCATTCTCTCATTAAATACGAATACAAAACTCAGCCACCCATGGGAAGATGAGATATGAAAATATTTCGCGGCATCTTCTTTGCAATTCTTACCTTCTCGGTACTAGCAATTGCCATCCATCAAAATCCCTCAACTTCAGTGCGTTTTGTAAATGTCACAGGTATTGGCACCACCACTGTAGTTCCAGATGCTGTGCGTTTATCCGCAACGGTGACATCGACTGCATCATCTAGCGCAGCAGCGCTCGCGAATTCCAGCAAATCTGCTGATACTTTCCGTAAGACTCTGATCTCCTCAGGCGTTCTTGCCAAGTACATCCAGACCCAATCTCTTACAGTCACACCTAATTACACCTACCCACCAAATGGCACCCCTAAGATTTCGGGTTATCAGGCATCGCAACAATTCTCGATTGTCATTCGCGATGCGAAGAACGCTGGAGCGATTGTGAGCGCCTCTCAAAATGCAGTGGGCAATCCACTCCAAATCACCGGGACTAATGCATATGTCTTCGATGAGAGCGCTGCCGAAGCAACGGCTCGTGCTCAGGCCATCAAGATCGCAAAAGCTAAAGCGACCAGTTATGCCGAACTTGCTGGAGCTAAAATTGGAAAGATCATCACCATCGATGAATCCATCCAGAACGCCACTCCACAACCAATCGCCTTCGCATCTATGGCCAAGACCGCCACAGACGCTGCCCCTGCTCAGATTGATCTCGGTCAACAGAATGTGACCGTTTCAGTCACGACCCAGTGGTCCATTCACTAACCACTTATTAAGACGAGAGCCTGCTATCCCCGATTTAACGGGTTTTGATAGCAGGCTTTCGTCCGATACCCTTAGCCTTCGCTTCTAGTCCCCATCGTCTAGAGGCCTAGGACATCGC
>CAIZHC010000139.1 GCA_903932705.1 uncultured Actinomycetes bacterium
CGCAATTGAAAATCGCATGGGAGAGAGCTGGCAACGTCCAACCGGACGAAATGTCGGACGAGTTATTAACGATGACTCAGCTGCAGAGCGCTACATATTTCACCTCTTAAATTCACTCACCACTAATCTTTCTGGTCTCAAGGTAGTTGTTGATTGTGCAAATGGCGCCTCGTCTCGCGTAGCACCTAAGACATACTCCAGAGCTGGTGCTGAGGTAATTGCGATCTCCAATGAGCCAAATGGTTGGAATATCAACGATGGTTGTGGCTCAACACATCTGGAAAATATCAAGGCAAAAGTTCTAGAAACTGATGCAGATCTTGGTATCGCGCACGATGGTGACGCTGATCGATGCCTGGCAATTGATAGTCAAGGAAATGTCATTGATGGCGATTTCATCATGGCAATTTTGGCGGCAGATTGGCAGAGTCGTGGCTTATTAACCCACGACACAATCGTTGGAACTGTCATGAGCAATCTAGGTTTCTTCAAAGCGATGGAAGCTCTAGATATCAACGTAGAGATCACCGCAGTTGGTGATCGCTACGTTTTAGAGAAGATGATTTCTGATGGATTTGTATTAGGTGGCGAACAATCTGGTCACATCATCATGCGCCACTACGCAAATACTGGAGATGGATTACTTACCGCATTGCATTTAATGCAAGCTGTTAAAACTTCAGGCAAAACACTCGCAGAGCTCGCATCTATTATGAAGCGTTTTCCGCAAGAGCTGGTCAATGTGAAGAACGTTGATAAAGATAAATTATCGACATCCATTGCCTTGAAGAATGAGATTGAATCAAAGCAGAAGACCTTGGGTGCAGCAGGTCGTATCTTGGTGCGTGCATCTGGCACCGAAAGCCTGGTTCGCGTGATGGTTGAGGCCCAAACCGCCGCCGAAGCAAAAGAAATAGCCGAAGATTTAGCGGCTCTAGTAAGATTAGAACTCTCGTAACCACTGCTTGAAGCTTCAAAGGACCTCAAAGGAGAAGACGCCATGTGTGGCATTGTCGGATATACCGGTAAGGCCTTGGCTCTCTCTCCAGTCCTTGAGGGACTTCGCCGATTGGAATATCGGGGTTATGACTCAGCAGGTATTGCACTTGTAGTCACAGAAGGTGGCCCTCTCTGGGTAGAGAAGCGAGCAGGAAAACTTTCCAATCTTGAATCAACTCTCGGCGCTACCAACCCAAATGCAAACTCAGGTATCGGTCACACGCGCTGGGCAACTCATGGCGGTCCAACAGATCTCAACGCACATCCCCATCTTGATAATGATGGAAAGCTAGCGCTAATTCACAATGGAATAATTGAAAATTATGTAGAGCTGCGCGAACTCTTAGAGGCGCGCGGCCACATCTTTAAATCTGAAACTGATACTGAGTCTGTCGTTCACCTATTGAGTGATGCTCGCAAAACCAATGGCGGCGATCTAGCTGCTGCGATGCGTGAAGTCTGCGCACAACTCCGCGGATCATTTACCTTGTTGGCAATACATAGCGATGAACCTGGTCGGATTGTTGGAGCACGACGCAACTCTCCTCTCGTAGTTGGAGTCGGAGATGGCGAAAACTTCTTAGCATCAGATGTAGCCGCATTTATCGCGCACACCAAGCACGCGCTAGAACTTGGACAGGATGAAGTTGTGGATATCACCGCAACAACAATCACGGTGACCGACCTTGCAGGAAATGTTTTGAAGCCTCGCGAATTTGAAATCATGTGGGATGCATCAGCAGCAGAACGCGGTGGATTCCCGCACTTCATGCTCAAGGAGATTTACGAGCAACCTAAGGCAATTGCAGATACCTTAATTGGACGCACGGCTGGACTTAACGCAGAGATAACAAATGGGATAGATCTTGAGGGTATCTCTAAAGTTGTCATTATCGCCTGCGGCACTGCTTTTCACGCCGGCTTGGTTGGAAAGTATGCAATCGAAAAGTGGGCTAACGTTCCAGTCGATGTAGAGCTCGCCTCCGAATACCGCTACCGCGAACCATCTGTTGATTCATCAACTCTAGTAATTCCTATTTCGCAATCTGGCGAAACCATGGATACCTTGATGGCGATGCGCTACGCCAGATCGCATGGGGCAAGAGTATTTGCTGTTTGCAACACCAATGGCTCCACAATTCCGCGCGAGTCAGATGCCGTTCTCTATACCCATGCTGGTCCAGAAATCGCAGTGGCTTCAACGAAAGCCTTTGCGACTCAGCTAATTGCTATGTATCTGATAGCACTTCACCTTGGTCGTGTGCGCGGGGCAATCACTGAAGAGTTTTACGCAGAGATCGGCGCGGAGATTGCAGATCTTCCAGATAAGGTCGAACAGGTTCTTGAGACCGTCGAGCCGCTTCGCGCGCTTACTCGCGAATTCAAGGATTCTTCCTCAGTACTCTTCCTTGGACGACACGTTGGTTATCCAACAGCTTTAGAAGGCGCACTTAAATTGAAAGAGCTCGCCTACATGCATGCTGAGGGTTTTGCAGGTGGAGAGTTAAAACATGGCCCCATCGCACTTATAGATCAAGGAACTCCGGTCATAGCGATCATGCCAACATCAAAGAGCGCTCTCTACGAGAAGATGGCGAGCAATGTTCAAGAGGTAAAGGCGCGCGGCGCTGTTGTTATTGCAATCGGCGATGCAGATTTAGCCAGCGCAACACACAATATTCGCATTCCAACCTCACATGATTTCTTGCAACCTGTCTTGGCGGTTGTTCCACTGCAAGTTATTGCCTATGAAATGGCAGTGGCACGTGGAAATGATGTCGACCAACCTCGTAACTTGGCTAAATCGGTCACAGTCGAATGATGTGGGGCTCGC
>CAIZHC010000140.1 GCA_903932705.1 uncultured Actinomycetes bacterium
GAATTGATCGCGCCGCCGATCGCGCCGCTGCTATGGGCGAAGAGGATGAACTTGCAAAGTGCAACAAATACTTAGCAACTCTGGCTAAGGGCGACTTAGATCATCCTGATTAAAACGCACAAGTAAGGTCGGCGTAGCAGCAGCGCTCAAGGCTTGATCATGGGGTTCAGTGGGTAGCGTGTGATGAATCATCTCTGCCGCTCCTACGATTCCAACTTTCCAAGCTCGGGTTCGCGATAAGGCTCGATCATATGACCCGCCACCTTGGCCAATTCGATTCCCAGCAGGATCAATAGCAAGTGCGGGAACAATGACCACATCGATGAGATGCTCTTCTTCGTACTTTGGACCAATCGGTTCTTGGATTTTGCTGCGCTTCTTCAAAGTGTTCGAGCTGCCATCCCAGATAACCCACTCAATATCGTTATCAGGCAAGGTGCGTGGGAGTAGAAGTGTCTTACCGCGACGAATAATCTCTTCGTTGATATCTCTGGTTTCAGGTTCAAAGCCATAAGAATTGTAAGAAGCGATTATTTTTGCATCACGCGCCTCCGATGATTGAAGTATGTGAAGCCAACTTTCAGGCGTGAAGCGAAGTTCCCGATCGTGGCGCAATTCTTCGCGTAATCTGCGCTTCTTCTCATCTGTTGACTCCATAATTGCACCTCCACTCCAATGCTCGCCAGACGAAGTAAGGTTAAACCATGGCCTTGGATTCGCAGATTTCTGTTAAGAATATGTTGGCAGAATTGCTAGCGATTTCACACCCTCTGACCCCTTTCGATATGCCTCTCTTGGATGCACATGGGGCGACACTCGCCGAAGATATTTTTGTAGGGGATCAGATTGTTCTCCATAAAGGCGCCAGAATTCGCTCCCCTCAGATTGGCCTGGCAGCCTCTCTGGGATTATCTAACCTTCCTACCCAACCCCATCCTCGCGTAGTAATTATTTCGGCTGGAGATGATCTTGTTGAACCTGGGCAATTGATCGCCGAGCACGAGGAGTTTGAGACCAATTCTTGGATGCTAGCTACCGCTGCAAAAGAGGCTGGCGCTCTGGCTTATCGGGTGCACACCATTCCGGAGAATCACGAACAACTTAAATCAGTTATTGAAGATCAACTAGTTCGCGCCGATCTCATCGTAATAAGCGGCGAGAGCAATGACGGCTCCTTTGAACTTATTGAAGAGGTTCTAGCCGAACTTGGAGATGTGGAGAGTGTTGTTCCAAATCTGCAAGGCAGCGCCCGTCACTGTTATGGAATTATTGGCGAGGATGGCATTCCGGTGATCACACTTCCCGGGGATTCAGTGAGCGCATACATCTCATTTGAAGTATTTATACGTCCGATGATCAGAACCCTGCTTGGGGTCAAGAATGTCTTCCGCCAGACATCTAAAGCGAGAGTCTCTGCAGATATTGAATCTCCCATTGGAGTTGCTTCATTAATCCGAGCGCGTTTGGAGAGTTCAGAGTCAGGCGTTCCAACTGCTTATGCTCTTGATGACCAAGACCAACTCTTTACTCTTTCTGAGGCAAGCGCACTTCTCACTGTCGCTGCGGATTCACCTGGATATCTTGCAGGTGAGCTTGCTGAAGTAATAATTCTGGATAAAACCGTATAGCCCATGGAACGCTGGCCCTATCTCATCTCTGATCACGAGATCACTCTGCGCCCCCTCCGATTTCGAGATAGAGCAAATTGGCAGAAGGTTCGAAGAAAGAACGCCATGTGGCTTGCCCCATGGGAGGCGACAAGGCCTCGCATTGAGGATGAGGGGCCACTTCCTAATTTTTTTCAAATGGTTCGCTATTACAACAAGGAGGGCCGAGAGCTTCGCTCTATCTCTTTAGGAATCTGGCTGCAGGACGGCAATAGAGAGCGTTTTATAGGGCAGATCACCCTTGGTGGAATTGTTTTTGGTGCCTATCGAGGTGCCCACATTGGATATTGGATTGATCAAAGTTTCGCGAATAGGGGATACACCACTCGCGCTGTTAAAGCATTGACCCACTTTGCTTTTAGCACTCTTGCGCTCCATCGAATTGAAATCAATCTTCGTCCGGAAAATAACGCTTCCAAGAAAGTCGCTGAAAAGAGCGGTTATATCTTTGAGGGATTGCGACCAAGATATTTACATATCTCAGGGGATTGGCGAGATCACCTAACTTTTGTCGCGGAAAACCCAAATAATTTCAATTAAGACATAAGCCCCAAATCCCGACTTTTCGCCTATTTCTGAATTACTGTTTCATTCCATGGCGTCCGGACTCATCTATCTGATCATTATCGGTATGTGGGTTGCCTACTTCTTACCTCGTTGGATGCGCCAACATGAGACTCAATCTGGCCGCGAAACTGAGCGCTATAAGAGCGCCATGAAGATTGTCGCTTCAACGCCAAATTTTCCTGATCCCATTGATCCAGAGAAGAGAGTTAAAACTCTCAAAATTCGCAGGACAGTTCTTGGCGTCCTAGTCGCACTATTGCTTGCCACCGGTGGTGGAATCGGATTGGGAGTAATCCCAACTGTAGCTTCACTCATTCCCGCAACAGCACTTGCAATATATATTGTGAATGTTCGTAGGCAAGTAGTTGCAGCGCAAGTTAAGAAGCGCAGACTAGCCGCGCTCGCTGCAATCTCTGCAGCTGAAATTAAAGTTGACCCATCTGCTCGTATGGATCTATCACGCCGTGCTCGCAGTGAGAGCGAGAGCGTTATTGAGCAATGGGTTCCACTCAGCGAACGCACCGTTTCATCATCAATCACCATTATCGAAAAGCGCGAAGAGAGTAGTTGGTCGCCAGTATCTGTTCCGCGGCCAACGTATGCAACTGCGCCGAAGGCAATTACTCCAAAGCGCACAATTGATCTGACAACACCTGGTAAATGGAGTGCAGAGCAAGAGCGCCAGAGTGCACTCGAGATTCCAGTACGAGATGAGCTCTTTGATCAAGAATTAGCGGAGCAGGC
>CAIZHC010000141.1 GCA_903932705.1 uncultured Actinomycetes bacterium
AGCAGCGTTGTCAGTGCGATAATAATTTATCTTCTTGGCTTCCAGGACACCAGCTTTCGTGAGCACCATAAGCGTCACTAGCTCGGAATTCGAAGGTGTAATCCTCAAAGGCGGAATTACTTTCGTAGATTTCTGGGCTGGGTGGTGTGGGCCATGTAAAGCATTTGCGCCAGTATTTGAGAACGCTTCCACACGTTATCCCGAAATCAATTTTGTTAAGGTTGACACGGATGCTGAGTCAGAGTTGGCGGCTGCTGCCAATATAACTTCAATACCCACTCTCATGGCTTTCCGAGATGGCATTCTGGTCTTCAGAGAACCAGGCGCTCTCTCTTCTTCAACTTTGGAAGAGCTTATTCAGTCGGTTAAGAATCTTGATATGGAATCAATTAAAGCGGAAATCACGGCTGAAGCTGCTAAGCAGAATGAGAAGTAAGGCCGGCGAGAAGTGGCGCTCCTCTCTTGCCTTATGGGCAATACCTCAGGAAATTTTGGACCAAGCTCCAGAAGATCCCTGGATTCATCCACCCGCTATGTTTCAAATTCCGGATTTAATTTCGGATTCAATTTCGCATACGCGTGCTCGTGAGGTACTCGAGGAAGGTGCCACTGTTCTAGATATTGGTTGTGGTGGGGGAATAGCGGCTTTCGCTCTTACGCCACCTGCGACACATGTAATCGGTGTGGATCATCAATCGGAGATGCTTGAGATGTTTGCCGCAAATGCAATTTCTCGTGGCGTGAGTTCAGAGGTTTATGAAGGTTTTTGGCCGGCCTTGGCGCGTGCTGTTCCAGTAGGTGATGTTGCCCTTGCACATCATGTCGTTTATAACGTTCCCGAAATCGAAGAGTTCCTATTTGCAATGAGTAGTCACGCGAAAAAAAGAGTTGTCCTTGAGATGCCTCAACTCCATCCATTGGCCAACGCAGCTCCGCTGTGGAAGCACTTTTGGAATTTAGACCGACCAAACGAGCCAACGCCTGAACTTTTGATACGTGTTTTAGAAGAGCTTGGATTTACTCCACACCTAGAACTATGGAATGGCGAGATGCGACAGGCGGGCAGTTTGGAGAATCTTGCGCACTATTCAAGAATCAGACTCTGTCTACCTGAAGAGCGTGAACCAGAAGTACTTGAATTTTTGCAGGGACAGAATCAGCCAAGTGAGCGAAATTTGGCCACCATCTGGTGGGATATCGAATGACTTTCTCAAGCCTCTCTATATCTAGCCGCATTCTCTTAGCAAGAGTTCTAGTTGGAATTCAATTTGCGCTCTTGTTTTTCCTCGGTGTAATTGGGTTAGTCAACATCTCTAAACCTCATCACAACTATCTTGTGGCAGAAATTGGTTCGATCGTCCTTGGGTTGCTGATCATTGTCGCCGCAGGGTATTCATTGAGGCCCTCCCTACGCATATCTCCGATTCCAAAGGAGAATTCGCCTCTTATAGAATCTGGAATTTATCGTCGCGTGCGCCATCCGATGTATCTGGCGGTAATTCTTATCGGTTTTGGAATGGCTGGTTACTCAGATTCGCTCATCGCTTGGATCCTAGAACTGGCACTAATAATTGATCTCAATGTGAAAGCTCGATTTGAGGATGCACTCTTGTTGGAGGCGCATCCTGAGTCATTTCACTACCAGATGCATGTCTCTAGAATTTTGCCCTGTATGGGTGCAAGCTGTAAAACTAGTTGCGCCTTAGATACAACTAAAGATTAAAAGCGGCGAGCTGCAACATATCTTTCGCTTCCAAACCAAGCGCCGAATTTTTCGATACGAACGCGGGCTCCACTGTGCGGTGCATCAACCATGAGTCCGTTTCCGAAATAAATCCCTACATGAGAAATAGGCTGGCCGAAGAAGACTAAATCTCCTGGACGAATTTGATTAAGCGGAATTCGTTTGCCATATGAAGTTTGAGCGGCTGCTGAGTGAGGGAGGGAAATACCCGCTTGCTGAAGAGCGCGCATCGTAAGACCTGAACAATCCCAATAGACCAAGCCAGCTCCACCGAACATGTAACGAGATCCCAATTGCTTCAAGGCGTAGCGAAGTGCGAGTGCGGCGGCACCTGACGCGGCGATCTTTCCCTTTGCAAGGGCTAAGGATTTCTTTTGGTAGGCGCTATCTTGAGATTTCTGAAGAGCCGCTAAGCGGGCTCGCTCTGCTTTAGTGAGGCCGGCGAGTAATTTCTGAGCTTGCTTTAATTTTGCTTGAGCTGCAACCTCTTGAGCCTGGTATTTCGCCTTGGCCGCTGCTACGAGGGCGACCTTCTGATTCAAGGTGAGTGCTGTGCTCTTAAGAGCAATATCGGCCGCGGCAAACTTGCGCATCCGGACCGCGTTCTGGGTTTCAACGACGCTGAGTGATTGGGCGCTATTGAGGTATTGGGTTGGATCCGAGGAGAACATCAGGGTCATCCCTTGTCCTAGGACACCATTCTTGTACTGCTCCGCCGCCAAGATTCCAATGGATTTCTTTAAGGCAGCCAATGAAGATGCCTGGACGCTGTCGCGGGCCTGAACCGAGTTGAGCGAACGCGTTAAGGCGATCAGGTTGACCTGGGATTGCTGAGCCGCTTCAGCGATTGCCGAGGCTTGAATCTGCAGCGAGGTAACTTGTGCCTGCACCGCCGCAACAGATTGGGTTGCCTCAGATGCTGGAGCAGTTCCGATGAGGAGTGTGGCGATTGATGTTGAGGCAAGTGTCCAAACAACCTTACGTTTGGCTGTACCTCGAAATGTCATTGGGTTAGGTTACCGCACGGTACTTCGCGAGGCGCAAGCAACTACTGGTCTAATATTGCGCTTATTGCGTCAGAATTACCTGAGAATGCGCAATTGATCGGGAGTTTTTGGCTCATGAAATACCTGCATGCAATTCGCATTCAACAGTGGAGCAAGAATCTCTTAGTCCTAGTCGCTCCATTTGCGGCAGGGCATGTCTTTCATTACACAATATTAAGTAAGACTCTCTACGCCTTCTTGGCATTCTCATTTGCAGTGAGTTTCAACTATGTCATAAATGATCTGCGTGACATTGAGCGCGATCGAACCAATCCTAAGAAGTCACATCGACCAATCGCTTCTGGAGCAATTGATAA
>CAIZHC010000142.1 GCA_903932705.1 uncultured Actinomycetes bacterium
AATCTTCGCTCACGAAAAATCCCTCCAAAGTACCGAAGTAGGTGCGCTTATTCTTACGCTAGATGGAGCGAGGTACAAACCCTCCAGCCATAAATAGCCGATTGGCTGAAAGTGACGTTAGATACACCTATGAGCACATTTGAGAGCCCTATATCTGGTCCTAGCCGCGATGAGATCAGGGCGATGCGCCGCTCGTACGGCGAGAGCGGTTTGAGCGAAGTCGAGGCGGCGAGTGATCCAATCGTTCAATTCTCAATCTGGCTAAAAGAGGCTGCTGCGAACCCAATCGTGGTCGAGGCGAATGCCATGGTCCTATCTACAATCGATTCAAGCGGCCCCTCCTCCAGAACCGTCCTACTAAAAGATGTCACTCAGGCAGGCTTCTCTTTCTTTACAAACTATCAATCCAACAAGGGGCAGGCGATCGCCTTTAACCCGAGGGTCTCACTTCTCTTTCCTTGGTATGCCATGGAGCGCCAAATCATCATCCGCGGAAGGGCGACCAAGCTCAGTAGAGAAGAGAGTGATGACTACTTTGCCACTCGTCCTTGGGGTAGTCAGATTGGTGCCTGGGCAAGTGAGCAGTCACATGATTTGGAATCTCGCGAGCATTTGCAAAATCGCTTTGATGAATTCGCTGCGCTCTATCCTGAGGGAAGTTCTGTTCCGACTCCCCCACATTGGGGCGGTTATCTAGTCACCCCCAGTTCGGTGGAGTTTTGGCAGGGTCGATACTCGAGACTTCACGATCGTTTGATTTACACCACATCTCCCGACGGTTGGCATCTATCCCGCTTGCATCCGTAGCAATGCCTTAGGGTTTGGCCATGAGCGATATTCAGATTCCAGCCCACCTTAAGCCGCAAGATGGACGATTTGGATGCGGACCCTCCAAGATTCCAAATGCTGCAGTAGCGGTATTGGCTGCTAGCAATGAACTACTTCTCGGAACTTCCCACAGGCAAGCTCCAGTGAAGAACGTTGTTAAAGAAGTCCGCGCAGGACTCGCTCAACTCTTCTCGCTCCCGGAAGGTTATGAAGTAATTGTTGGCAACGGCGGTTCTACAGCATTTTGGGATATTGCAACATTTAATTTAATTGAAAAGAAATCTCAGCACCTTGTCTTTGGTGAGTTCTCCTCCAAGTTTGCTGCCGCCGCAAAAGAGGCGCCCTTTCTTGAAGATCCAACTGTCCTCAAATCTGAACCAGGAACGCATCCGGTTGCCGTTGCAGAAGATGGCGTTGACGTTTACGCCTTTACGCACAATGAGACAAGTACTGGCGTCGCTGCGCCAATCATTCGCCCAGCGGGTACCGAAGATGCGCTCGTTCTTGTAGATGCAACTAGCGCCGCAGGCGGACTTGATGTCGATCTCAACGAGTGCGATGTTTATTACTTTGCTCCCCAGAAATCTTTCGCTTCAGATGGTGGTCTCTGGATTGCAATCATGAGTCCAGCGGCTATCGCCCGCGTAGAAAAAATCAAGGCTTCCGGGCGTTGGATTCCTGCATTCTTCGATCTCACTATCGCAATTGAGAACTCTCGCTTAGAGCAGACCTACAACACTCCTGCTCTCGCCACCCTTATCCTGCTCAACGAGCAAATCAAATGGATGAATGCCGGTGGTGGCCTCTCATTCGCAGCGGGTCGCAGCGCCGAATCCTCTGCGCACCTCTATCAATGGGCCGAGGCAACTGCATATACAACTCCCTTTGTTGAAGATCCAGCAGCGCGATCAAAGGTCGTCGGCACCATCAACTTTGATGAATCCATTGATGCAATGGCTGTTGCCAAAGCGCTACGCGCAAATGGCATTGTGGATACTGAGCCATATCGCAAGTTAGGCAAGAACCAATTGCGTATTGCAATGTTCCCCGCTATTGATCCCGCAGATGTTCGTGCACTCACCGCATGTATTGATTATGTGGTGTCGGAGCTCGCTCAATGATGAGTGCAAAGATGCGCCGTCGAGTAACCATCGGCGTTCTGATGCTCCTCTTCCTACTTGCCGTTCTCGGAAGCGTGGGAGTAATTAAGTAACTTTAAAGCTGGCCCCAAATTTCTGAACGCCTATTCTTCGCGAAAGCCGCTTGAGTCTTCGCTGCATCCTTAGGTTTCGCCGGTCCAAAGTATTTAAAGCCCACGATGGATTGCGGCAAAATCGCATTTAACATCTCAGCTATTCGAATTGAACGATGTCGCGAGAGGACTTGGTTATCTACACCTGTTTGGATGTCGGTATATCCGTAAATCCAAATCTTCTTATATCCATTTGCCTGGATTGTCTTAAAGACGGAGGCCAGCTTCACAATATTTGCTGGGGTTAACAGGCTCACATTCACATCGTAATAAATGGTGCCAAGATGGACCAAGCCCGCCTTAGGCTTATTGATGACCTTTAATCCGACCCCAGCAGTACGAGTCTTATCATCGAAAGAAGTACCTTCGACCTGCATCACGTGGTCACCAAGTGTTGTCGCAGCTGATACCGGGAATGTTGTTGAGAAGTTTCCATCTGGTCCAACAAGAGCTTGGCCAAGAAAAACTCCCGTGGAGTAGAGGTACACCTTTGCAATAGTTCCGGGCTTAAAGCCCGAACCGCTAGTCGTTGCATTAACACCGCGAATCAAATAAATCTGAAGGCTGGATGGCAGCGCAATTCCGTATACCGACTTCTTATCGCTTGCGATCTGAATCTTCCAATCCTTACCTGAAAGTTGAACTCCGTTCCCTGTTGGAAGCAAACTTTCGCTAATTGGATCATTCGTGCCATCCACGATTGATTTAATGTTATTTGTTCCCTCTTTAACAATTGGACCGCTTGTTGGGGCTGGAGTTGGAATCGTCGTTGGAGTTGGAGTTGGTGAAGTCGTTGGCTTTGGAGTTGGTGAAGTCGTTGGCTTTGGAGTGGGTGTAGGAGTAGGAGTTCCGCGAGGCTTGGGATCGGTGGTTGTGGCATCCGCGGCGAAGGTCACCGATATTGCATGGCCCGCCGTGACATTTGTGAAGGAGTAACTTCCGACAGCGCCGATGCTATTTCCATCAAGTTGAACGTTGAAAACGTGATAACCCGAATTAGGACGCATCGAAACTTGCAGCGAGGAGCCATAGTTCACCGTGGTGGAGCCAGTCGGGGTAATACTTCCATTTGGTCCGGAAGACGAGACAATAACAAATGTTGTCGTTATGAATTTCGCACTAAATACCAAGTCAGTTTTAATATTTTTGTCCGTGCGAGTTGGCAGAGTGCTGCCATCACTCCATGAATCGAATTTACTTCCCTTATCTGCTACTGCAGTTACAGAAGTTGCGTTCGTGCCATCTGGTACTAATTGCTGAGAAGAACCAGTGATTGAACCAGACCCATTAACAACGTAGGTCACTGTGTGTGTCGCCGCCGCGTTGGGAGCAAATGCAGCT
>CAIZHC010000143.1 GCA_903932705.1 uncultured Actinomycetes bacterium
AAAATCTTCGCTAGGGATACCACCGTAAAGGTCTGTCTAACTTTTACAAATGGTTCATAAATTGAAATTTGCGTTGTGCCTAATTTGCGAAGAGCCTTCATGCTTAGCTTCACAACTTTAGAGTGATTGGAAACCGTAAGAAGAACATCATTTGGTCCAGGGGGATCAATCTGTTGACTTGCTCCATAAGGATTCTTAGTCGCAGTCGGCTTAGGGGTTGCAGCATGTGCAGATGCAGTGCTCGCTACAAGTAGAAGCACAGCTGCTACGCCTGCAGTTCGTTTAAGTAGTGACATACGTTTCCTTATTCGTTGGAGGTGAGATTTTCGATTACTTTTTGCTTAAGCGATTCCGCGCGAAATGGTTTAACAATGTAAGAAGTCGCACCAAGTTTAATTGCCTTATCAATATCGTCTGTTAAAGACTTTGCTGTAATCATGACGATTGGAACAGAGTTCAATTTTGCACTTCTGATATCGCGAATTTGTTCAAGTACTTCAAAGCCAGAAATCCCAGGCATCATGATGTCGAGCAAGATGAGATCAGGTTTAAACTCAGAATATATTTCTAACGCTTTAGTCCCAGATTCGACAGCAAGTACTTCATAACTCTCTCCCGTGAGAATAATCGAGATTAAATTGCGAATATCTTCATTGTCATCAACTACTAGCACTCTTTTAGCGCTGGTTGAAGCACCATTATTATCGCTGGACATTGGGTAATCATAGTAATTTCAACTACTTTTAGCGTTAGGCAGAATAACTAGATTAAGTGTGTAGAAGTTGCCAACAAAATGTGAGGTTAATGAGAGGTTACCCCTCTACGTTCCGCAGATGGCTATTCACCAACTGACGAGGGTTCCCACCCGCGCCTGGGCTTTAAAGGCGTTGGTCTGGCTGCTATTGATGGGGGCGGTTCTCGCTCCATCTTTGCTCCATAGCCAGCTAGGAATAGGTTTTTCGCCTATTCTGACTGGAAGCATGCGCCCAGCTGCGCAACCTGGCGATGTTTACATCACCGCCGAGGTTAAGGCCTCCACCCTTCGAATCGGTGACGTAATTGCGATCCATAATCAAGTGACTGGTGTCTTCTACTCTCACCGGATTTACAACATCGGCGTGGAGAACGGCTTGATTCGAATTACCACCAAAGGTGATGCCAACTCGCTGCCTGAGCGCGATCCATACATCGTCGGTGCGAGCGCTCTGGTTTCTAAAGAGGTCTTCAAAGTTAAATGGGTCGGAAGGCCAATGGTCTATTTGACCTCACCGCAAGGTCGAAATACTGGACTTCGCTTACTCGTCATAGGCAATGTCATGGCGTTGCTCTTCTTCCTCTTCCGCAAGGAGCAGAAGAAGTCCTCAAATGGCGAGAAGATCTATCGCGATCTCTATGCCGAAATGCTCGCCAATCAAAATAACCAACTTTTACCACAGCAAGGCAATTCCCCATCCACCAAGAAGCAAGAAGGGCACCAATATGAATAAAACACTAGGAATATCTCTCGGCAAAGCTGCCACCGCCACAGTAATCAAGGTCGCAATCGCCGGAGTAGCCATCTTGGGCGGAACAGCGCTTGTATCTTCCTCTGTATTTGCATCGCTCACAGCGACCGCAACAAACACCTCGGGTGGCTCAGTATCAACAGGTACTTTGAGTCTCACTCAAGCAGCTTCGGGTGTCGCTGGAATTACTGGTGGATTTACCACCGCAATTTCCGCAATGGGACCCGGAGACACAGTTAACCGTTACATCAACCTAACAAATGGTGGAACTCTTGATGCAGTCCTCCCAACTCTTCAAATTGCTGCTACTCCTTCCAATGCACTTACAACGAGCGCGGTTGCAGGAATTCAAGTCGCAATCAAGAATTGCACAGTTGATTGGACCAGCGCAGGCGTCTGCTCGGGCACACAAACAACAGCGCTAGCTTCAACTTCCGCATCAGCACTCACTGCTGCAGCTGCGGCTCTGACTCTTCCTTCAACACTTGCTGGAGCCGTCAGCCACCTTCAGATCGGAATCTCTTTGCCAGCCGGAAGTGAGAATGTTCTCAACGGTGTACTCCCTGGAGGAACAATCCAAGGTCTAACCACCGCAATCACTTGGACCTTCAACGAGACAGAACGCACTGGAACAACAACCAATAGCTAATTCTGTTCGTTAACTTCAGAAACCTGTCAGAGAGGAGGGCAAAATGTTTACTTCTAAACGTTTTGCCCTCCTTGGTTTTTTTATTGCTTTTATTTCACTGGCTCCAATTTCTATCCCCCCTGCACTAGCAAGTGTGAGCGCTAGAAGTGTTAGCCCCTCTGCAACCTCATTTACCACTGGAACCTTCAAGGCATTTGCGACTGCGACTCAGACCTTCACAAATCCTTCAGCTGCGCTAACTTTGCCCGTAACAAATGGTGTCGCTAAAACCTTCTTTGTTGAAAATGGTGGAAGCCTCAACCAAACGGCGATCACAATGACAATCACCGTGCCTGCGAGTGGCACGATCACAAATCTTCGCAACTGCCCTCAAGGTGTGCTTTTCGCAACAACCACGACATGCGTGGGCGGAGTTGCTCTCACCACAAACAATCCGAGTAGCGGTGTCGCGAAGGTCTACACAATCAGCATCCCCGCAAACACCTGGTACCAGTTTGAACTCACAGAAAACAAGAACGGAAATGCGACCATAAGCGTTTCAGTTGCCTCCACTCAGATTGTTACCTTCACCCAGAACTCTTAATTCTTTTCGGGTTACACTCTTAACACTATGAAAAGCAGATTTTCACCAGGCTCCTTTGCCTTAATCACACTTCTCGCAGTTTTTTCACTGCTTCTCGGTGGAGTCGCCTCATATTTATTCCTTCAAAAGAGCGCTCCTGAAATAAAGTTTGCACCAATTGTTAAACACTCCGATCTTCCATCCAGAGCTATGGAGACTTTTGCGGCATCTAAGAGAATCAAACTTCCACCAGATGCCACCCCATTTGTTAATTCAACCTGTCCCGCTCTTTCATCTCATTGGGTGACCGAGGAGAATG
>CAIZHC010000144.1 GCA_903932705.1 uncultured Actinomycetes bacterium
CAAATTGGCGGCTTTGATCACGAGGCGGTCAAGCGTGATTTCAATCTCGCCCCAGAGATAACTCCAATTGCAATCTTGGCCATCGGAAAGCAAGCACCTGCCGATGCCCTAGGAGATCCAAAACTCGTTGAACGAGAGATCGCAGTGCGAAGTCGCCTCCCACTTGATGAGTTAATTCTCAGCGGCGCCTTGTAAATCTCTCAGGGAGGGCAGGTAGCCTTTTTCTATGAGAACTAAGCGCATCGCAATTGTATTTACATCGGTAGCTATCCTGGCGAGTTCAAGCTTGCCCGCTCTTGCAATGGGTAGTGGAAATCCATATCAAGATGCGCAGGTTGGCCTTAATTATGTGGTTTATCAACCCAGCTACACCGCAGGACTTTCGCTCAAGAATTTTGGAATGCATAAATGTGGCGTAGGAGATTTAGCGCTTAATATCAATTATGTAAGCGGAAAAAAGAATTTTCTCCTCACTGAATCATCGGTAAACAATATTTGTCCAATGAACATGATGTTGATTCGCGGTGCTACTCGAACAGTTGTTACCAAGCCTGGCGCAGGTAATTTAACCGCAACTCAAGTCGTCGTTATTAGTGTGGGTATCCCACGCGCACAACTGAACAGTTTATTCGCGCACTTAGTCCCTCGCTACACAGCTCCAGGAAGCAAGGTCGTTTCACCAATTTTGGTTGATCCGACAATTGTTAAAGATGCAACGGTTTCACTCACAAATGTTGTTGTCTTTACTGTTCCAGATCCAGAAAAGTGGAGCGCTACAGTGACTGATCCAACTATCGTCTCATTTACACCTGGCGGAAATCAGGGAACTTATACAACTAATCCCGGACTTAAGCCTTTGAAGAAGGGCTCAACTACCGTGACTCTAAATCACGATGGAACGCTCATTACCTTCAGCGTTACCGTTTACTAATTTACATTGATTGTTAGGGCAGAATATTTACTGCTCTAGCAATTACCAACCCCACTGTTACGAGTGAAGTCGCGCTCTGCACCATCATCAGCATCTTTGCCCAGCGCGTAAGTGGCATGACATCAGTTGGGCTAAATGCACTCGCATTTGTATACGAGGTGAATAAGTAGTCGAAGTAGGTAGGTTTCCAGTCAGGTGGAGAAAACTTTGAATCTGTCATCTGCGGAAATAGAAAATCCGGATATGGGTCAAATGCTTCAGCTCGCGCGCCGGGACCTCCACGATCAAATTCCCAGTACCAAAGGCTGAAGACAACCATGTTCGTTAACCAGACTGATCCGCCAAATGCCAACAAACTTGCAGGGCTTTTAATAGTTCCATCTATCAAACGCTGTAAGAGATGAATCGCAGAGGCGATATTGCTGGTCGTCATTACCCCGGTTAGGGCAATTCCGGTCCACCAAGTCGATCTGCGGTGCTTAGAAATCCGTCCCGGGCTTATTACAAAGAGGGCGAGGGCGAGTAATCCTTCAAGTGCACAGATCTCTGGTTGACTCTTCAGGGAGAGGCTCTTTGGGAGCAGGTATTGCAGAACAATGACTACAGTCACTACGAAGGTGACTGGCCAGCGACGTTCACCCTCATGGGGCCGGTGCCAGTGAGGCAATTCAGAGAGATTTATATTGGAAGGCCTCATAACGCCATCCTTGCGAATCTCTGCCCTGGGTACAACCTTTTTATGATTTCTCCCGAGATACCCAATGGCTGTAACCTTGCGGGCGCAGGTCCGCCCCCTTAGCTCAGTCGGTAGAGTGCTTCCATGGTAAGGAAGAGGTCATCGGTTCGATTCCGATAGGGGGCTCGAAAATTCCCTTGGCGGGGTAGCTCAGCTTGGTAGAGCATGCGGCTCATAATCGCAGTGTCGCCGGTTCAAGTCCGGCCTCCGCTACCAATTTCTCGCTCAATTTTCTCTTCAGTGTGCATGAGATGAGCGTGATTTAGACGAATAGAGAGGGATGAAGTAGCCTTCACCTCTTACGTTTCAGTAGTACTTTCAGAAAAAAGGAGCACGACCATGGCAAGCAAGAGCGCGGATGTCCGCCCTAAGATCACTATGGCCTGTGTTGAGTGCAAAGAACGTAACTACATCACAAAGAAGAATCGTCGTAACGACCCAGATCGCCTTGAGCTCAAGAAGTTCTGCCCACGTTGCAAACTTTCAACGGTTCACCGCGAAACCCGTTAATTAATGCTTAACCCCGACCTCGTCGGGCGTACCTTCCCAGGTACCAAGAGCACGACTATCACCCAAGAATCAATTGCGGCATTTGCCCTTGCCTTGGGAGAACCAAATACTGATATCGCTCCGCCTACCTTTGCAATAACAATTTCACTCGAGCAATCACAATCTGTTCTCGTGGACTCTGGCTTGGATTGGTCGCGCGTGGTCCACGGCGATCAACGTTTCTTAATTAATAAGCCTTTACAGGCAGGCGCCGAAATCACATGTAACTCCACAATCGAGAGCGCTCGCTCAATGGGTGGAAATGAAATCATTACAGTCCGTTCAGATTTAATTGAATCAGGTGAGGTTGCAGTTTCCAGTTGGTCGACCTTGGTGTTTAGAGCATGAGTATCTTAGTTACTGGAAGCGAGATTCCAGCTAAAACATTTTTAATCAATCGCGCGGCACTTGTGCAATACGCAAATGCCAGTGGAGATCAGAATCCAATTCACCAGAATGAAGAGTTCGCAAAATCTGTGGGACTCGAAAACGTTATTGCTCACGGCATGTACACCATGGGACTCGTTGGTCAATATGTCGCGGAAATCGCTGGCGGGAGCTCCAAAGTTCAAGATTTCTCAGCTCGCTTCACCAAACCAGTTGTAGTTCCAGCCGGGGTGGATGTTGAACTCGTTGTGAGTGCGGTTGTCGGAGAAGTTACTGATGCAACTGCAAAGTTAGAAATCACAGCTACCTGTAACGAGGTAAAAGTCCTAGGAATGACTAAAGCCGTCATATTGCTATGAGCGCCCCCGAGGTTGTAGTCGAACTAGCAAGAGCGCGATTAGCCGCACGCGCGGCGAAGGATTGGGCGCTTGCCGATCAATTGAGAAATCAAATTGCAGAACTTGGTTTTGAAGTTCTAGATGTTGCAGATGGCTTTGAATTTAAACTCAAATCTCCATTTCCAATTGTCTCGCGTATTGGAGATCTCCGTAAGTTCACGGACAAGACCTTCCCGAGCGCCATAGGGTTGATTGCGGATGGATTTATAGAAGATTTAAATATTTCAATCAAGGCCATTAAAGAGTTTGCTCCACGCGATTGTGCAATCTTGGTAGTTATCTCCGGTAAGCCTGAAACTCTTGATATCGCCTCTCAACTTGATGAACGCACTTTCATCACTCAAGTACAGGACGGCGCAGGTTGGGCAGAGGCAGCCAATGCGCTCCTTAAATTCTCACCCGCCCCCTTCCTCATCATCATGGATCCATCCACTCATCTCTTGGGTGATGCTGTTACGCCAACTCTTAGATTGCTTGAAACAGGGGAGTGGGCTGCTGCTGGATGGCGCGGGGGTTTGGTCAACATTGAAGATGATTGGCGTAGCGTTGAAGACAAGGGAGCAGGAGAAGTCGATGTTCTCTTCAGTTATTTCCTCGCACTCAATCGCGAATCTGCAATCGAGTGCGGTGGTTTTAACAATCGCGCGATTTATTATCGAAATGCCGATATTGAATTTTCACTCCGCTTACGCCAGGCCCGTGGCAATCTTGTTCAGTTGGATTTGCCGCTTGAGCAGGCAAGACATCATGGCTATTACGACACCGATCCGGCTTTTCGAGATGAGCAGTCTAAGAAGAATTACGATCGAATTTTAGATCGCTTCCGCGGTAAGAATGAGATATTGGTAGCCCGACGCTAGCCTTTACCCATGACCAACCTCTCTGAACTCACGACCTTGCATGTTGGTGGTCCGGCGCGCAAAGTAGTTCGGGCAGCAACTGAGGAGCATTTGATTGCAGAAATTAAATCTGCAGATGATTCCAGAACTCCACTTCTAGTAATTGGTGGCGGTTCAAATATCTTGGTCGGAGACTCGGGTTTTGAAGGCACGGTTATTGTTGTTGAAACCAATGGGAATTCTTATGAAATCGATGCGTGTAGCGGGGGAATGTTGCAGGTCGCTGCAGGAGTTGATTGGGATGAGTTCGTCGCCTTTACTCTCGAAAAGAATTTGGCGAATTTGGAATCCTTAAGCGGAATCCCGGGAACAGTAGGCGCAGCTCCGATTCAAAACATTGGCGCATATGGACACGATGTCTCTGAAGTTATTGCTCGCGTGCGAACCTATGATCGCAAAGAGCAAGCCATCAAGACTTTTACGGCAGATCAATGTGAATTTGGGTATCGCGATTCCATTTTCAAGCGCGAGAAAGATCGTTATGTAGTTCTTGACGTAACTTTCCAACTTCGTCGTGGTGAGTTCTCCCTTCCCATTAAATATATCGAGTTGGCCGACGCCCTCGGCGTGGAGTTGGAAGCAAAAGTTCCGACCCAAGAGTTGCGTGCCGCAGTTCTTGCGCTTCGCGATAAAAAAGGCATGCTCTACGGAGAGAGTACTCAAAACTGGTCCGCGGGATCCTTCTTCGTAAATCCAATCGTTTCGAGAGAAATTTCAGCAACGCTCCCTGAAGATGCTCCACGCTGGCCGCAGGCAGACGGTTCAATTAAGACTTCTGCTGCTTGGTTAATGGAGCGCGCTGGAGTGAGTAAAGGTGAAACCCTCAGCGGTGCAAAAATTTCAGATAAGCATGTTCTCGCACTTACAAATGCTGGAGACGCTTCTGCCTTAGACATTCTTGAACTGGCACGAAGCGCGCGCACAAGGGTCTATGAGAAGTTTGGAATTACTTTAGAACCAGAGGTGAGATTTGTTGGGGTTGCTCTTTAAATAGCTTCTGATAACAACTTCTTAACGCGGGCAATTCCCTCAACGATGTCCGCATCGCTTAGGGCATATGAGAAGCGCAAATATCCAGAAGGACCAAATGCTTCGCCTGGAA
>CAIZHC010000145.1 GCA_903932705.1 uncultured Actinomycetes bacterium
AAGAAATCCCATCTATTCGCAATCAGGTGATTGAGGCTCGCGTCTTTGCCAAATGGTTACCTGCATCCAGGTCGGCTAATGCCGAGAAACTTTATCTTCGTGCCATCGCCGTCGAACATATGATTGTTCAAACTCGTGCGACCTCGCGAATTCTTTATGATCTTAAATTGCATGGGGGAGTGAAGAGCGAACTTTCACAAGGCATCGGCTCGCTGCTTTCCACTGCTAGTTACGCTCTCACGGTCAGCTCTGAAGATTTTCGATTCGATCCCTATAGCGTTGCAAAAGATCCGCTCACCTCGGAAATTAGAAGTAACGCCGAACATCTAACCGCCCTCGCACTGGCAGACCATGATGAGATTGCGACGGGGCAGATCGCCCGAGTACTCGCGGCAGTTTCGAGCACCATCATCATCGCTGATTCACTCGATCAAATTTCTCCAGCTATTCGTAAAGTCCCAAGTCCAGATGCGCCATCGGGTCAACAGGTGCTGGCTGTTTCACCAATAGAACAGGTGCGTTCGTGGCAGAACAGGTTGTACCGAATAATTCCACAAAGAATTCGTGAATATTTGGAGCGATTCTTTATTTAATGCGCTCTTAATTAGCCGTTCATCTATTGTCCGTCCAATCTAACCCATTGCGCGGTTCACTTCGCTAACCCGATCACCCAAGGTTAGGAATACGAATGCGCATCAATTCATTCAAGAAGGGCTTTGCAATCGCTGCATCGCTCGTCTTCGCTTCAGTCGGTCTTAGCGCGCAAGCCGCGCACGCCGCCCCCATCACTATTAATTTGTACGAAGCAATCGGTTATGCACCAGATGAGATCAAGGCTTTCAACGCCTCACAATCTACGTATCAAGTTGTTGACGTCGGTGGATCAACTGGTCCACTTCTTGCAAAGGTTGCCGCAGAAGGTTCAAACCCACAATGGGGTCTCTTCTGGGCTGATGGAGATACCTGGGCTGCTGCTGCAGATACCGCGGGAAATCTCGCACCACTGAACTTCAAACCGAATTACTCTTCACTTGGCAAGCGTCTTGCGCCAAAGAACAATTCATTCGCGATTACCGGTTCAACGGTTATGGTCGCTGGTCTTTATAACGCCGCCACTCTTCCAAACCCTGCAAGGACTCTCAACGCTATGTTGCGTCCTGAGTTCAAGGGAAAGATCGGAATGAACGATCCAAATATCTCAGGTCCTACATACCCATTCATCGCTGGCCTGATGAACCAACTAGGTTCTGAAGAAGCTGGAAAGAACTTCCTCTTGCAGCTCAAGAAGAACGGTCTAGTCGTAAACGATAAGAACGGCCCAACAATCCACGCCCTTGAAATTGGTCAAATTAAGGAGGGCTTGGTTCAGAACACCGCAGCTCTCGCTGAAGTAATCAAGTTCACCGCTAACCCTGTAAAGGGCTTCACTCCAAAGATTGTTTACCCAGGTCGTCCAACTTTGATGCCAAGCTCATTGGCTATCGATGCTAAGCGTCCAGCTGCAGAAGTTGCTGGCGCACAAGCATTCGTAAAGTTCGTGCTATCACCGGCTGGTCAATCAATCTTGGCGAGCACAGATGCAACTGTTAACTCAGATGTTCTCTGCTACCCATCCATCGCTGGAACAACTCCAAATAAGTATGTTCCTGCTCTTCCAACTGCGTACCAGATCATCAACCCTTACACCTGGGGTCCTCTCCAGAGTGAAGTTGATGCTTGGTTCACAGCCAACATTCGCTCCAAGTAATCAAGTATTAATTTCTTAAAACCCGATTAACTACTAATGGCACTCGATAGCGAAACCCATGTTCGCTCTCGGGTGCCATTTTTGGGTCGAATTCGCATTACCCCGATGGCGGTTTTCTGGACGCTGATCACCTTCATTCTGGTAATCCCGATTCTGCTATTTCTATCGGTTGCTTTCAGCCCGCGCCTTATGTCGCAAGGCCACCAATGGTTCACCCTTGCTAGTTTTAAACCAGTTTTCTCCGGTGCTTACGGCTTAGCCCTTCTCCATTCACTAATTCTTGGAGTTGTTGCTGCACTCGGCGCCATGGTGATTGCCTTGTCAATGGCGTGGTTAGTTCTTCGTACTAACACTCCGGCGCGCATCTTGTGGAACACCACAATTTTCGCTTTATTCCTCGCCCCTTCATATTTGATTGCTCTCGGATGGCAACGTCTCTTTGAACAACGCGGCGTACTCGAGATCATGGGCTTCTATGTAGAGCCAATTCGAAATCTGCTCTACGGCCCCGTGGGCATCTGTTTAGTTCTTATGGTCAAGGGAATCCCGTTCGCCTATCTGGTTATTGCCAATGCCATGCGCGGACTCGGCGAAGAGTTTGAACAAGCCGTCCGTGTTCACGGTGGATCCCGATTTGAAGCATTTAAAGTGATGGCTGCATTGCTTATGCCATCCTTATTTTCGGCGATGGCGATTGTCTTTGCCGAA
Organism: uncultured Actinomycetes bacterium; assembly: GCA_903932705.1. Lineage (GTDB taxonomy): Bacteria > Actinomycetota > Actinomycetes > Nanopelagicales > Nanopelagicaceae > PALSA-747. The sequence continues at coordinate 2,456 of CAIZHC010000145.1, forward strand.
GCAATCTCAGATTTCGGTGTAGCAAATACTCTTTCCAATGTCGGACATTTCAGTGTCGCCACCTATCAGCTCTATCAAGGCATAAATTCAATCCCCGTTAATTTTCCGGTCTCAGCGGCGACAAGTCTGACTTTGCTCGCGCTAGTTATCTTGGCAATTTTGGCGCAGAATCGCGCTCTCCGAGGTCGAAGCTTTAGAACTCTCAGTGGTCGAACTCGTCCCGCGACTCAGACCAAACTTTCGTTCTTCGGAAAGATTTCAACAAGCACCTATATCGTGGGGCTTCTGTTGATCACCCTTGGAATTCCGGTTTTTGGTGCGATCTCAGCATCGCTCTTGCAGGGACTTGGCAGTTTACTTAGTCACTACACGATAAATTTCAGCAACTATTCCAGAGTTTTTCACTCTAGATTCCTGCGAAATCCACTGATTTATTCCACCGAGATGTCGCTCATTACTGCGACCCTCGCCGTTGGTTTAGCGGCGATTGCATCAAAGGTTTTAACTTCTGCTCGAAATTCGCGCTCGAAGCGTTTTGTTGATTTCTTCTTGCTCGCAGCTGTCGCACTTCCTGGAATCGTCTTTGCAATCGGATACATCTTCACATACAACCTGAAATTTATAAATGACATCGGTTTACATATCTACGGAACATCTTTCTTGTTAGCACTTGCTTACACCGCAAATGCGCTTCCCTCAACATCCCGTTCACTTGTTGGAAACATGGGGCAGATTCAAGAGTCCATGATGGATGCAGCCCGTGTCCACGGAAGTGGCGCTGCAAAAGCTTGGATTGATGTCACCATGCCATTAATTGCAAGACCACTTCTTATCGCCTGGCTCTTAACTTTCTCGGGCACACTGTTGGAACTTCCGGTCTCCGAACTTCTATATCCACCAGGAAGTCCGCCGGTTGCCGTTGGTATCGAACTTTCACTGGCAGGTTTTGACTACGGAGGGGGAACCGCGATCGAGGTGCTCTCTATCCTCTGGGCACTTGTTGTAGTTGGTGTCGCATTCTTCTTATTTAATCGCTTTGCCCCACCCGGCTGGAAGAGATTGGGAAATCTACGATGAAGCAGAAGAAGAGCGATAGCGCCTACCGCGTCGAAATCAGGGGGGCGAGCAAGAGTTACGGATCGCTTAAAGCGCTCTATAACTTCGACCTAACAATCGAGCCAGGTACCTTTACGGTGCTGCTTGGACCTTCAGGATCAGGTAAGTCAACGTTGATTCGATCTATCGCAGGCATTGAGCGTCTAGATTCTGGCGCCATCTCTTTCGGAGATCGTGTTGTTGCTGATAATGGTTTTCATATGGCCCCAGAGAAGCGTGACCTTGCGATGGTCTTTCAAGATTACGCACTGTGGCCTCATATGACCGCCTTTGAAAATGTTGGGTACGCCCTTAAGCGCCGTAATCTTGATACGACGGAAGCAAATCGTCGCATCAACGAAGCGTTGGAGCGGGTAGGTCTGTCGTCTAAGGGTCCTAACTACCCGTTTCAACTTTCTGGTGGAGAGCAACAACGGGTGGCACTTGCTCGGGCCATCGTTGGCCGGCCATCACTTCTACTCTTTGATGAGCCCCTCTCAAACCTTGACGCAGACCTCCGGGAAAGATTACGTGTAGAAATTGCAACGCTGACTCGCGAAATTGGTGCAACTGCTTGCTACATCACCCATGATCAATCAGAAGCATTTGCGCTAGCCGATCAAATTGGAGTGCTACGTGCGGGGGAGTTACAGCAAATAGCAGCCCCTGAAGAGATCTATCGACAACCAGCAAATCGCTTCGTCGCTGCGTTCACAGGAATTTCTGGAAGCTTCTTGGGTACGGTCATCGAATCAAAACGCCATGAGGTAATTGTGCAACTTGGAACTCAACGCCTTGAGTGCCGCACTCCGACCAAACTTAAGACAGGCGATAGCGTTGAAGTTCTTATCCGCCCAAGTGCAACCAGCCTTAGCCATCATCATTCCAACACCTTGCCGGCAATCGTTTTGGATGTGGCTTATCGTGGCCGTGGCTACGAACACGTAGTGGAGTGCGAATTTGGCGTCATTTCAAGTGTTTTTGCTCATGAATCAACACCTCGAGGTTCTAAAGTAGATATCTATATTGACCCGCATAACTGTCTGGCTTTTCCGAGTGAAAAGAAAGTTTCAGAGACTGCGAGCATTGCCCAACTTTCTCATTCCAAGTAACCGATTCCTAGGAGCTCATCAGAATGCAAGGTACATCCGTAGCCCTCTTTATCTCCGTCTTCTTCGCTTGCGCGGTTGAAGCGGTTGAAGCAGTAACAGTCGTACTTGCAGCAGGTACGGCACGCGATTGGAAATCAGCCTGGCGAGGAGTCATTGCCGGTTTGCTCACCCTTGCTCTCATCATTGCGGCATTCGGTCCGGCGATCTCACACTTACCAATCTCCTTCCTTCGTATCGTTGTTGGCGGACTGCTCTTGGTATTTGGACTCACATGGTTGCGTAAAGCTATCTTGCGCTCCAGCGGTTACAAGGCGCTGCACGATGAAGAAAAAATCTTCCAAGAGGAGATTGCTGCAGCTCGCATTGCCGCCAAAGAAACTCGCCACGGCGTCGCTGACTGGTACGCATTCACACTTTCATATAAGGGCGTATTGCTAGAGGGATTAGAAGTTGCCTTCATTGTGCTTACCTTTGGAACTATTCAACATCGAGTTGGTCTCGCATCAATCGCTGCGCTGGCTGCGGTCGCAATAGTTACCGCTGCGGGTTTTGCACTTCGCGCTCCACTTGCGAAGGTTCCAGAGAACACCATGAAATTTGGCGTGGGAATCTTATTAACGGCTTTTGGAATTTTCTGGGGAGCAGAAGGTTCAGCAGGCGCGGATAAGAAGTGGCCAGGCGATAATTGGGCGGTTCTTGGACTTGTAGCCGGCGTTGCAATCTTCTCGTTTATCTTGGTGGAAGTTCTAAAAGTCGCTCACACTAAGGCACGCGTAGAAGTTCCCGCTGCCGCTAAGAGCGAGAGCGCACCCGTATCAAAGCCGGAGCACAGTAAAACTGTTAAAGGTCTAATCGCCTTTGGCGCTTTCTGGGTTGATTTCATTGTCGGAGATGATTGGAGAATCGCCGCTGGTATCGTCGCATCATTCATACTCACAGCGATAATCAAAGTCTCATTTTTTACATGGAGCACTGTTCCTGTATTTGTTGCGATCTTCTTGGCTTACAGTTTGTCGCGTGTCGTTCGGAGTGAGCAATAACTTCTAATACCTCAGCGATTATTGCAGCGCAGGGGGTTAGGGCATATGCGTATGGCTTCACCGCAATTCTGCTTGGCCACCTGCTCGCGCAGAGCCACGCCTCGACCCTGGAAGTTGGATTAGTCCTTAGCTCAATTGTTCTGGGAGCTGCACTAGCCTCCTTGCTCTTGCTGCGATTTGGATATCGAATCGGACGGGTACGTGCCTATAAGTGGATCTATGCACTCTTAGCAGTTGCGGGATTAATTATCGCCCTACATCCGGCGCCCTGGACGATTGCTCTGGTCGGGTTAACTGGAGTTCTTTCAACAGATGCCAACGACAATGGACCTGCCACCACTCTTGAGCAGACCATGTTGGCGGGCGAGCACCACAGCAGTAGGTTTGCCGCGATATTTGGTCGCTACAACGGGGTTGCTGCAACCTTCGGTTCACTGGGCGCACTTACTCAAGGATGGCTTAGCCATATTCATAGATTTAGTACGACCTACATCGGTTTTTATATTCTGATTCCACTGGGGATGCTCGGTTGGTGGTTGGCACATTCGCTCAATATTCCAGAGGAGAAGATTCCCACCAAAGTTCATCGTGGACTTAAAGATTCGGCGGTTCGCGGTCGAATCATTCAACTCTCGACGCTCTTTGCATTTGATTCTGCTGCCGGTGGTTTAACCACCTCGGCATGGCTCTCGTACTATCTCACCAG
>CAIZHC010000146.1 GCA_903932705.1 uncultured Actinomycetes bacterium
TAGAGGGCAGGGATGAAATCATCGCTGAGCTCCAAGCAATCGGTATTCAAAGATTTGGCGAGGCCATATCTAAGGCGGGCAGCACCAAGAGGGCAAAGGCACTCGCCTATCGCAAATGGGCGCTTGAAAATCCACACCTGTATGAGGTGACCCTAAAGATTCCACTGCTGCGAGACCGCCTTCCAGATGGCTTAGAAGATGGGGTCACGCAGATGATTATTTCGATTACGGGGAAGGATCATGAGCATGCCAGAGCAGTGTGGGCGCTGATGCACGGATTAGTGGATCTTGAGATTGCGAAGAGGTTTCCCTCCAATGCAAATCTGGAGAAGACCTGGACCCGAGCAATTGCGATGATTGGCTAAAATTAATTTAGCTCTTCTCCCCGGTCTGTCCATGCAAGAACAAGTGATGGCAGCACAGCTACTAAGAGACAGATAGAAACAAGCGGAGTGGAATCTGTCCAGTTAATTGAATTCTTTAGGTGGGCTCCCATATCTAGCGCGAGAGAGATTCCAAGAGAAGCCACCACAAAGATAGAAGAAATAATTCGGTAGGCATTGAGGTAACTGCGATCCCTGACCGCTATCTGCCGCTCATCGAGCAACTCATCAGGGGTATCTGCCACATGGCGAACAGAAGTTCTTATTGCAAAGTATCCCCAGAGTAAAAAGACTGTAATTGCCGCACTTACAAATACTCCCGTGGAATTATTTAGAAAAGCTGTGAGCATTTCTCCCACGAAGAGAATTACCCAGAGAAACACTAAGCGACGTCGTGCCTTACGAGTGCGAAGTGAGTTGAACTTAATATCTGACTGAGATCGAATTACCTCGTTGCGAGAAACCCCTTCTAAGAGAAAGAATTTCTTCTCTTTACCTTTACTCATCTGACTCCCTTTCTAAATGGTTTGCTGGAGAAAATTTCGGAGACTTCAACCTTGAGGATTTCTGCAAGGCGAAGGGCGAGTGAGAGGCTGGGGTTGTACTCGCCTCGCTCGATATAACCGATAGTTTGGTAGTGCACTCCAACCGCTTCGGCTAGTTCATTTCGGGATATACCAAGCAGAGTCCGGGCCTCTTCAATGCGGTTGAAGAGTGGGTCTTCCTGATTTCTGCTCATATTTGTAGCATATATGCTACATAGCATTAATGCAACATTTCAAACCCTAGAAAGCCGGGCCAATTCCATGTTTACTTGGGAGATGCAGTTAACCCGGAGAGAGCTATTTATATCTGGCGCTGCATCCCTAGCCACATTCGCGCTCCCCCAGCGATCAAATGCGGCAACCCTAAGAACTCTCAAGAATGGAATCGATATCTCGTGGCTTCCCGATGTTGAGGCAGCTGGTGGAGTTTTCTATTCGGATACCGGTCGAAAGATGGATGCAATCGCTCTTATGAAGTACTACGGAATCAAAGTGGGCAGACTTAGAGTGTTTGTTAACCCTTCCACCTTGAATGGAAATCTCGATAGAGCCATCGCCCTGGCAAAGAGGTTAAAAGCTCAGGGAATCGAGGTATGCGTTGACCTGCATTACTCAGATGACTGGGCTGATCCAGGGCTCCAGCAGGCGCCTGCTGCATGGCCTTCAAAAATTGGGGACCTTGAAGAACAGGTAATTAACTACACCACGGAAACACTAAACAGATTTCTCTCTGCCGGAGTTTCACCTCAGTGGGTACAAATAGGAAACGAAATCAGCAATGGATTCCTATGGCCTTTGGGTCACATCTCCTCCGGTTCAAGCCAAGAATGGGAGAACTTCGTCACCCTGTACAACGCTGGTGCTTATGCCCTTCGCGAAACTCTTCCTAAGGCGAAATCTGTTCTTCATCTAGATTGTGGCGGTGATCCGAATCGAGTCCGGAATTGGTACGCAACAGCTAAAGAACACGGGCTCTCTGATTTTGATGTTTTCGGCTTGAGTTACTACTGCCAATGGCAGGGATCACTTAGCGATTTAGAGACGACGCTCAACGTCGTTTCGATAGAACTGAAGAAGCCCGTTCTAATCGCTGAAACAGCTTATCCCTGGACACCTCAGAAATTCGGAAATGATGTCATCAATACTTCCACGGCGCATCTAGACGGTTTCCCTCAATCTCCAGATGGTCAAAGAGATTATGTATTGCGGCTCGCCAGCTCATTGCGAAGTTTGCCCAAGAATTTAGGCGTTGGAATCTGGTGGTGGGAA
>CAIZHC010000147.1 GCA_903932705.1 uncultured Actinomycetes bacterium
AGCAGCGTTGATTTTCCAAGACCGGCACCTTTAATAGCGCCAGTGATCATCAGCATCTCGCGCATTCCAGGTCCACCCTTCGGACCTTCATAGCGAATGACGACAACGTCGCCAGCCTTAATGGTGCCATTTTCAAGCGCAACCATTGCCGCTTGTTCGCGTTCAAAGACTCGAGCGGGTCCTTCAAAGAAATCCACGCCGACGCCAGCGGTCTTACAGACCGCTCCATCTGTCGCAAGAGTTCCATGCAAGATTGTGATTCCGCCACCTGCAGAGAGCGGATTTTGAATGGAGTGAAGAACCTCTCCATCTGGATCTAGCGGAGTGAGCTCTGCAAGATTCTCGGCCATTGTCTTACCGGTCACCGTGAGGCAATCACCATGCAAGAAACCTGCATCCAATAGCGCGCGCAGTACAACTGGAATTCCGCCCACGCGATCAATGTCGGTCATGACGAACTTTCCAAATGGCTTCAAATCACCAAGCAATGGTGTGCGTTCACTTATGCGCTGGAAATCTGCGAGATCAAGTGGAACTTCAGCTTCATTAGCAATTGCCAGGAGGTGCAAGACCGCATTGGTCGAGCCTCCGAGTGCCATCACAACAGTGATTGCATTCTCGAAAGCTTTCTTGGTCAAGATATCGCGAGTAGTAATTCCTTGGCGGATAAGTTCTACCACTGCTGCGCCAGCTTTTACTGCGTAATCATCACGACGACGATCAACCGATGGTGGCGAGGCGGAACCCGGAAGTGAAAGTCCTAGTGCTTCTCCAACTGCCGCCATTGTGTTGGCGGTGTACATACCGCCACAGGCACCTTCACCGGGACAGATAGCGCGTTCAATTTCATCGACCTTCTCTTGGGTGATAAGTCCGCGAGCGCAAGCTCCCACCGCTTCGAAGGCATCAATAATCGTTACATCTTTTCCATCAACCTGACCCGCAAGTGTGGAACCTGCATAAACGAAGACGCTTGCAACATCGATGCGAGCTGCGGCCATCATCATGCCTGGCAATGATTTATCGCAGCCGGCAAATGTGACCATTCCATCTAAACGCTCCGCTTGCATCACCGTCTCGACAGAGTCTGCAATTACTTCACGGGATACGAGCGAGAAGTGCATACCCTCGTGGCCCATTGAGATTCCATCAGAAACTGAGATGGTCCCAAATTGCATAGGGAACCCGCCAGCTTCGATAACACCTTTGCGTGAAGCTTTTGCGAGGCGATCGAGTGAGAGATTGCACGGGGTAATTTCATTCCACGAAGATGCAATACCAATCTGAGGCTTGACCCAATCCTCATCACCCATACCAACGGCGCGGAGCATTCCGCGAGCTGGTGCGCGCTCTAGACCATCAGTAACCAGACCCGAACGAGGCTTCATTGGGTTCTTTGGCTCGGTCATGGTTTTACTCTCCCTGTCCTAAGTGCTTGAGCAAAAGTTCACGAACTTTGGCAGCGTCGGCTTGTCCGCCGGTCGCCTTCATTACTGCGCCAATTAAGGCACCTGCTGCTGGAATATTTCCGCCACGGACTCGCTCTGCAGTGTCTGGCTGCGAAGCGATTGCCGCCGCAATAGCCGTCATCAGTGCGCCATCATCTGAAACAACCTTCAGACCACGCTCTGCGATTACCTCTACTGGAGTTCCCTCCCCTGCAATAACACCTTCAACCACTTGACGTGCAAGCTTGTCGGTGAGATCGCCAGAAGCAATTAATGAAATAACTTCGGCAACTTGAGATGGTGTAATCAAAGTTGTTGGATCTACCTCGCGCTCATTTGCTAGGCGAGAGACTTCACCGAGCCACCATGAACGTGCGCGGGTTGGATCAGCACCGATGGTGATTGTTTCTTCAACAACATCGAGAAGGCCAGCATTTACGAGAGAGGTCATCTCCTTATCTGGAACCGACCACTCCGCTTGTAACCTGGCGCGACGAGTTGATGGCTTCTCTGGAAGCGTCGCACGAAGCTCCTCAATCCATGCGCTATCTGGAACAACTGGAACCAAATCTGGTTCTGGGAAGTAGCGATAATCCTCAGCCTGCTCTTTAGAACGACCCGAGCGAGTCTGTCCGCTCTCCTCCTGGAAGTGGCGAGTCTCTTGAACAATTCGCTCGCCGTCTTGGAGACGATTTGATTGACGCACTACTTCACCGATTACTGCGCGTTCGACCGAGCGAAGTGAGTTCACATTCTTGGTTTCGCTTCGCGTTCCGAGTTCACCCGAACCGATTGGTGCAAGAGAGAGGTTCACGTCGCAACGCATTGAGCCTTGCTCCATCTTTACATCAGAGACCCCAAGGGATCGCAAGATGTCGCGGAGTTCGGTGACATAGGCGCGCGCCACTTGTGGTGCGTACTTACCTGTACCGCCAACAATCTTGGTAACGATTTCAACCAAAGGAATACCTGCGCGGTTGTAATCAAGAAGTGAGTAATCGGCGCCATGAATACGACCCGTTGCTCCACCGACATGCAAAGACTTTCCGGTGTCCTCTTCCATATGCACGCGCTCAATCTCGACGCGAAATGGCTTAACGCCTTCATCAGTTTCAATTTCAACATCGAGGTAGCCGTTAACGCAGATTGGCTCGTCATATTGTGAGGTCTGAAAGTTCTTTGGCATATCTGGGTAGAAATAGTTCTTACGAGCAAAGCGTGAGAATGGAGCAATGGAACAATTGAGAGCCAGTCCAATCAAGATCGTGCTCTCGATTGCCTTGCCATTTACAACTGGCAAAGCTCCAGGCAAACCCAGACAGACTGGGCAGGTCTGGGTGTTTGGTGCTCCCCCGAACTCAGTTGAGCAAGAACAGAACATTTTTGATTTTGTGTTGAGTTCAACGTGAACTTCAAGTCCGAGGGTTGGCTCGTACTTTTCAACTGCCTGATCGTAATTAAGTGACATTAGTTGCCTGCCAATACTGGAGCTTTATCAAGAAGTGGGCCGCCCCATTTGCTAAGTAGCGCTGCTTCGAGAGTTCCGCCAACTTGATACATCAAGTCATCGCGCATTGCAGGAGACATGATCTGGAAACCAACTGGCAATCCATCTTCTTCAGCGAGCCCGCATGGAAGTGACATGCCACCAATACCAGCCATATTTACTGGGATTGTCGCGATGTCATTGAGATACATAGCGAGTGGATCATTGTCATTGGCGCCAATTTTGAAAGCGGTGGTTGGGGCTGTTGGTGATACCAATACATCTGCTTGTGCGAATGCCGCGTTGAAGTCACGCATCAACAATGTGCGAACTTTCTGAGCAGAGCCGTAATAAGCATCGTAATAACCTGATGAGAGTGCGTAGGTTCCAAGGATGATGCGACGCTTTACCTCGGGACCAAAACCTTCGTGGCGAGTCAACTTCATGACCTCTTCGGCGCTGCGATTTCCATCATCACCGATACGAATTCCATAACGCATGGAGTCGAATCGAGCGAGGTTGGAGGAACATTCACTTGGAGCGATGAGGTAGTAAGCAGCGAGCGCGTAATCAAAGGTTGGACAGGAAACTTCAACGAGCTCGGCACCCGCAGCTACTAGTGCATCGAGTCCCTCGTGGAACTTTGAAAGTACTCCTGATTGGAATCCTTCACCCTGCAACTCTTTAACGACGCCAATCTTCATTCCTTTTACATCGAGCTTCTTTGCGGCTTTAACGACCTGTGGAACAGGAGCATCAATCGATGTTGAATCGCGCTCATCATGTCCGGCAATTACCTCATGTAAGAGAGCAGCATCTAGAACGGTACGAGCGCATGGTCCTGCTTGATCAAGACTTGATGAGAATGCAATCAAGCCGTAGCGAGAAACGCCACCATAAGTTGGCTTCACACCAACTGTGCCTGTTACGGCAGCTGGTTGGCGAATAGATCCACCGGTATCTGTGCCAATTGCAAGAGGTGCTTCAAATGCAGCGAGCGCAGCAGATGAGCCTCCACCAGAACCGCCAGGAATACGAGTGAGATCCCAAGGGTTATGAGTGACCCCATATGCGGAGTTCTCTGTTGATGAACCCATGGCGAATTCATCCATATTTGTCTTACCTAAGATAACAATTCCAGCGGCCTTTAATTTAGAGACGACAGTTGAGTCGTACGGTGGGCGCCAGCCTTCAAGCATCTTTGAACCACAGGTTGTGGGAATACCTTTTTGAGCTAGGACATCTTTAAGAGCAAGTGGGATACCGGCGAGAGGTGAGAGTTCCACACCGCTCTTACGCTTGGCATCAACATCGGCGGCTTGAGCAAGGGCGCCCTCTTTGTCGAGATAGAGGAAGGCATGCACTTGCGCATCAACTTTTTCAATCTGGGCGTAGTGACCTTCCGTAAGTTCAACTGAAGTTGTTTCACCGTTGGCAAGAGCTGCTGCCATCTCAGAGGCGCTGGATCTAATAGTTGTCATTCTTCTCCCAAAATCTGCGGCACCTTGAAGCGATCTTCTGACTGTGCAGGTGCACCAGAGAGGGCTTCTTGTGGAGTCAGGCTGGGACGAACTACATCTTCGCGCACGACATTGTTGACTGGGATTGGATGAGAGGTAGGTGGCACATCAGCGGATGCAACCTCTTGCACGCGGGCGACGGCGCCAAGAATGACATCCATCTCCTGGGCTAAGTGGTCGAGCTCAGAATCACTCATTTCGATTCGAGCCAACTTGGCTAGATGTGCAACATCATCGCGTGAGATAGCGGCCATGAGCCAACCTTATCTGATTCAGAGTAGGACGAGATCGTCGCGATGAACCAGCTCGCGTTCGTACTCAGGGCCAAACTCCGCAGCGAGTTGCTTGGTGGATTTACCCAACATCGCTGGGATCTCAGAAGAGTCGAAGGCGACAAGTCCTCGAGCAATAACTTCACGATGCGGGGATAGCAGTTCCACGGTGTCTCCAGCAATGAACTCGCCCTCAACACCATTTACACCTGCTGCCAGGAGTGAAGTGCCTCGCTCTTTAATAGCCGTAGTCGCGCCGGCATCGAGCATTAATTTTCCGTGTGGTGTCGACGCATGAGCTAACCAGAGAAGACGTGAAGGTTTGCGATCTGTTCGAGCTGCAAAAATCGTTCCTATATCTGCACCTTTTAAGGCCGCAGGAATATCTGCGAGGGTCGTGAGAAGCATGTTGACTCCAGCACCAGTTGCGATGCGCGCCGCTTCGATCTTGGTGACCATGCCACCGCTTCCGACGCCAGAAGATCCAACTCCACCAATTTCAATATCTCCAAGGCGGCTTACATCTGGGACTGATGAGATTCGCTTTGCGCCAGCATGTGAGGGAGGCGCGTCATACAAGCCATCGACATCAGTGATCAGAATCAAAAGATCGGCGCCGATGAGATGTGAGACAAGCGCCGCCAAGCGATCGTTATCTCCGAAGCGAATTTCAGAGACTCCTACGGTGTCATTCTCGTTAATAACAGGTACAACACCCATTTGGATTAAGCGAAAGAGAGTGCGCTGAGCATTTTGATAGTGGGAACGGCGAACTACATCATCAATGGTGAGGAGAACTTGAGAGGCAATAATTCCCTCTTTATCAAAAGCCTTGTTATAACTGGCGATCAGGCGACCTTGTCCCACGGACGCAGCAGCCTGCTGGGTGGCCAAATCTTTTGGGCGGACAGTCAGACCAAGTGGAGCTAAACCTCCTGCAATTGCTCCTGATGAAACCAGTACAACTTCTGCGCCATGAGAGCGAAGTTCTGCGACAACTTTTACTAGCGCCTCGACTGCGCTTTCATCAAGCGCGTGACCCGCACTTCCAGTCAGGGTTGATGAACCAACTTTTATTACTACTCTCTTGGCGTTGGTAACAGCAAGACGAGACATGAACTACTCCGTGACCTTTGGATTCTTCGGATCAGAAATCTTGTACTCCCACTGCATTGCAATCTCATCTTCAGAGAGTTCATCAACATCATCTTCGATGTAACGCCCGGCCCAAGGTGATTCCAAGCGAAGATCGGTACCACGTGGACTTGCAAGCAATTCTGCGCCAGCTTCGATTGAAGGCTCCCAGTCGAAGATCACCGCCTTATCACCGGTTCCAATTCGAACCTCTGACTTAGGGCGTGCACCCTTCTTAAAGAGTTCTTTCTCAACGCCAAGCGCAGCAAGGCGATCTGCCAAGTAACCAACTGCTTCTGCATTGCCGAAATCAGTCTGGCGAACAAAGCGCTCTGGCTTCTCACCTGTAACAGTGAACGAACCATCTTCATTCTTAACAACCTTGAAACCATTGTCATTCACTGCAAGTGGGCGCAAGACAATGCGAGTCTTAACTTCTTTCGCCTTGTTGCGTCGCTCCTCTTGAATGATTCTCGCCATTGCATAATTGAGTTCGGTAAGTCCAAGGTGAGCCGCTGCAGATACTTGGTAAACCTCATAACCGCGCGCCTCAAAGAGTGGTTGGACCATATCGGCCATCGCCTTACCATCGGGAAGATCGATTTTGTTCAGTGCAATGATGCGAGGACGCTCAGATAATCCGCCGTAATGTGAAAGCTCTTCTTCAATGATGTCGAAGTCACGAACCGGATCGCGATCAGTCTCAAGCGTTCCGCAATCGAGTACATGCACAAGCGCTGCGCAACGCTCAACGTGTCGCAAGAACTCCAAGCCCAGACCCTTACCTTGCGACGCGCCAGGAATAAGTCCTGGAACATCTGCAACGGTAAAGCGGGTATCTCCAGCTTGAACTACGCCGAGATTTGGAACGAGCGTTGTAAATGGATAGTCAGCAATCTTTGGACGGGCAGCTGAGATCGATGCGATAAGTGAAGATTTACCAGCGCTTGGAAATCCGATCAAACCAATATCGGCAACGCTCTTAAGTTCGAGGATGAGAGTGCGTGACTCCCCTTCCTCGCCTTTAAGTGCGAAACCTGGCGCGCGACGTTTGCGAGATGCAAGGCCAGCATTTCCGAGCCCACCTTTTCCACCTTGCGCTGCAACAAATCGAGTTCCGGCGCCAACTAAATCGGCGAGAGTATTCCCATCGCTATCTTTAACAACAGTTCCATTTGGAACGGACATAATTAAATCGCCGCCCTCACCGCCATTGCAGTAATCGCCATAACCCGGACGACCATTTCCTGCCCTGCGATGTGGAGAGTGGTGAAAATCAAGAAGTGTTGTGACGTTATCATCGACAATCAAAATGATGTCGCCACCGCGACCACCATTTCCGCCATCGGGTCCACCAAGTGGAACGAACTTCTCGCGGTGAATGGATACGCATCCATCTCCACCGCTACCTGCAGAAGCGTGAAGCGTTACACGATCTACGAATGTAGCCACTTCCACACCTCCTTCTCTTTAAACTATTTCTGAAAAATAAAAGCGGGTCCGCAGTCGCGGACCCGCCAATGTTAAGTTGCGCGAGTTAGGCGACAGGAACTACCGGAACGATATTTACAACCTTACGTCCACGAGCCTTGCCGAACTCAACTGCACCTGCAGCAAGAGCGAACAGTGTGTCGTCCTTACCAATTCCAACATTCTTTCCTGGGTGGAAAACGGTTCCACGTTGGCGAACCAAGATCTCGCCGCTCTTAACTACCTGACCACCAAAACGCTTGATGCCGAGGTACTGAGCATTTGAATCGCGACCGTTACGAGTGGAGGAGACTCCCTTTTTACTTGCCATCTCTTACTCGCCTCCTTTAGTTGTTAATCGCGGTGATTTTTACCCGCGTGAGTTGGGAACGGAAACCTGAACGACGGCGATAGCCTGTCTTGTTCTTGTAGCGAAGGATGTCGATCTTAGGACCTTTGGTCTCTTCGATGATTTCGCCTGTTACCTTGGTTGCTGCCAAGGTCTTTGCATCTGTTGTGATCTTTGCACCATCAACAAGAAGAAGAGCTGGGAAGTTAACCGAAGCACCTACAGCGGCATCAATACGATCCACGGTAATTGTGTCGCCAACAGCAACCTTCTCCTGACGGCCGCCTGCTTTAACAATCGCGTACACGGTGAACTCCTTCTTACTGATTAAGACTTAACTGATCAAGACTTCTTGAACAGGGTGAAGACGAGCCCGATTTTTGGGCAGGGGATTAGGGTACGGATTCGAGGGGTCTGGGGTCAAACTGGCGTAATTACGCCCGTGCTAACTGCCCGACGACGCTTACGAGGTTGTCCCCCGCTACGCCCATTTTCCCCGTTTTGACCACTCTGGCGAGTTTGCGGTTCTGATGCTGGCTCTTCCGAGGCCACTTCAACAGCCACTTCGGCTAATGGTGCCTCTTCTAGCTCCTCTTCCCGCTCGCTGGATGGGACGTAACGTTGCTCCATATCCTTATCAAGAGCGACCTTGCGGACCGGCTCAGAGTGGATGTGGATGCCTCGACCACCGCAAGATTCGCAGGTAGTTGAGAATGCTTCGATGAGACCTTGACCAACGCGCTTGCGAGTCATCTGGACGAGTCCAAGTGAGGTCACTTCAGCTACTTGGTGCTTAGTGCGATCGCGTCCAAGGCACTCAACAAGACGACGAAGGACTTGATCACGGTTGGATTCAAGTGCCATATCGATGAAGTCGATAACGATGATTCCACCCATATCGCGAAGGCGAAGTTGGCGCGCAATCTCTTCAGCCGCTTCCAAGTTGTTCTTGGTTACAGTCTCTTCAAGATTTCCGCCCTTACCGATGAACTTACCGGTGTTAACGTCGATAACAATCATTGCTTCCGTGCGATCGATAACCAGTGATCCGCCTGAAGGTAGATAAACCTTGCGATCAAATGCTTTTGCTAACTGCTCTTCAATGCGATTTTCTGCAAAGAGGTCGCGAGCGCCAGACCACTTACCAATTTTCGTGGTGAGTTCTGGGGCGATATGTCCAAGATAATTTTGAATCTCTTCCCACGCCTCATCACCCTGCACGGTCATACGATTGAAATCTTCATTGAAGATATCGCGAATCACACGAACAGTCAGATCAGGCTCGCTGTAAAGAAGTGATGGCGCTGATGTAGAAGGATTCTCGGCCTTCTCTTGAATCTCATCCCATTGCGCTTTGAGACGAATTACATCGCGCTCTAGCTCTTCCTCGGATGCTCCTTCAGATGCGGTACGTACGATTACGCCAGCTTCTTCTGGAATTAAGTTCTTCAAGATTGACTTCAAACGGCTGCGCTCTTGATCCGGAAGACGGCGGCTAATGCCGCTCATCGCTCCCCCAGGAACGTAAACCAGATAACGACCAGGAAGTGAGATTTGCGAGGTTAAACGCGCACCCTTCTGCCCGATTGGATCCTTAGTTACTTGTACCAATACTGATTGGCCAGTCTTGAGAACATGCTCAATCTTGCGAGTCTGTCCCTCGGCAATGCCTGCAGCGTCCCAATTAACTTCGCCGGCGTAGAGAACAGCGTTTCGTCCCTTACCAATATCAACGAATGCAGCTTCCATTGATGGCAATACATTTTGTACGCGACCAAGGTAGACGTTTCCGACATAAGAGATATTGCTATTTCGATTTACATAATGCTCAACCATGATCTTGTCTTCAAGAACTGCAATTTGTGTACGGTCGCCAGTCTGACGAACCAACATCTCACGATCAACATTTTCTCGACGAGCTAAGAACTCTTGTTCCGTAATGATTGTTCCGCGGCGACGAGTGAAATCACGGGGAGCGCGATCATCGCGTTCACGGCGATCGCGGTTACGACCTTGGCGATCACGATCTCTATCGCGGGTATTGCGAGATGGACGTTCGGTGCGAG
The DNA here is from genome assembly GCA_903932705.1 of uncultured Actinomycetes bacterium. GTDB lineage: Bacteria > Actinomycetota > Actinomycetes > Nanopelagicales > Nanopelagicaceae > PALSA-747. The sequence goes on from CAIZHC010000147.1 coordinate 9,746, forward strand.
TTGGTGCGCTCTCACGTGGAGGACGGACCTTAACAACAGTTACTACGCCATCTTCATCAACGCTCTCGCCGGCCTCTACGCCTTCACCTTTTGCACGACGACGACGGCGACGGCGATGCGTTGTGCCATCTGCGTTTAATACATCTTCTTCACCATCGAGTGAATCAGGATCTAGCGCTTCGCCATCTTCATTAAGAGTGGTCTCTGAATTTGAATCATCAGTTGGGCGACGACGACCGCGTCCACCACGACGGCGACGGCGACGTTGTGCCTGCTCATCAGTCTCATTGGTTGGCGCTGCGGCCTCTGATTCGCTCTCCTCTTGGACTGGCTTTGGAGCACGAGCCTTCTTAGGAGGGGCAACCTCAGTAGGTGCCTCTTGGAAAAGTGGAACTGGAACCGGTGTGGTTGCCTTCTTTACCTTTGCTGGGGCAACAACCTCAGTTGGAACCTCAGCTACCGCCTTCTTGGCTGCACGCTTAGCGGCGGGCTTGGTAACGGGCTCATCTTGGATGGGGGTTGGAGTTGGTTCTACTGAACCTTCACTCTTGGTCGCAGCGGGTTTAGCCGCGCGCTTACGCGATTTCTTTGGCTCTGGCGCCATAAAACAAATCCTCTTCTAAATAATGTAATAAATCTCTTAAAAAACCTGACATAAATACTTAAAATCTCGGGATTCTGCGGATCTTCGCGGCGGACGTTTCGCGCTGAAGGGCTGAATTCCTGAATTAAGTATCGCAGATGAACCCTTTATAGCCAATTTGGCGCTACCGAGAGCGCAAATGAACATTTTGAAGGAGCCCAAAGCCAATGAGGGTGGCAAACATTGAAGAGCCCCCATAGGAGATGAAGGGCAGCGGTACCCCAGTCATCGGCATCAGACCCATGGACATACCTATATTTTCGAAGGTCTGAAGGGCGAACCAGGCGATCACTCCCACGCAAACGAGCCTGCCGAAGAGATCATTTGTTCTTTGAGCGATTAAGAAGGCTCGCCAGAAGAAGAGGCCGAAGAACAAGAGCATCAACCCGCAACCAACAAAGCCAGTTTCCTCCCCCGCCACTGTGAAGATGAAGTCAGTTTGCTGCTCTGGAACGAAGCGGCCGTTGGTTTGCGGTCCGTGAAATAAACCGCGACCTAAGACACCGCCCGAACCAATTGTGATGCGAGCTTGGCGAAGTTGATAACCGCTCTGCTGTGGATCTGCACTTGGGTCGACAAATGATTGCAATCTCTTAATTTGATACTGGCTAACGACTCCAGCTTTTACGGCGACAAATCCTCCGAGCACTGCAATTAGAAGCAAGCCAATCACCCAACGGGATGGTGCACCGGAGACTGCAATCATGATCACAATCGCTGCGCTGATGATGAGCGTTGTTCCAAGATCTGGTTGCAACATGATGAGCAAGATTGGAAGTGATGCAACTGCTAAAGATTTTAGAACATCTTGATCTGAAGGATCTGACCCAATTCCATTTCTCTCTGCAAGCACCATCGAGATTCCAAGAATGATTGAAATTTTCGCAAGCTCTGCTGGCTGAATCTGAAATCCCCCGGGTAGCGCAATCCAAGCCTTTGCGCCATTAACGGTTGATCCAATACCTGGTGTGATAACTGCAATCAGACCAAGTACGCCTAAACCCCAAACAATGGGGGTGTATGCGCGAAGCAATCGATAATCAATAAGAGTTGTTCCATATGCCATCGCCAAACCAATAAGAATGTTGATGATGTGGCGCTTAAGGTAATACTGAGGATCAAGGTGTTGGGAGGTAAACCAACTCTTTGTCGCCGCATAAACCAGAACGGTTCCAAATCCCAAAAGTCCAACAGCGGCAAAAGTTAACCAGCGGTCATAGCCTGAAACATTTCGCATTAAGCGATGAGAGCGCGATTGTGGACGATAGGTCGTCATGGTTTCTTCACCGTCGCATTCTTAACGTCAATGATTGGAAGTGATGCAGGTGGTTTACCAGTTGGAAATACTGACTTCTTAGGGTCAACCGCGTTGCCAGTTACACCAAAGAGAGCGCTATAAATATCCTTAACGCCGACTGCAGATGTTCCTGCGCCGTAACCGCCTTGGCTCACCATCATGACAACAGCATATTCAGGCTTGTTGGAAGGAGCGTAAGAAGCGAACCACGATGTTGGATCCTTAGCGCTTCCATTTGCATTTCTTCCTTGAACCTGACCTGTACCGGTCTTTCCGCTTACTTGAACTGGATAATTTCCAAAGACTCCAGATGCGGTACCG
>CAIZHC010000148.1 GCA_903932705.1 uncultured Actinomycetes bacterium
CGAACCAAGACGATCAAGCGATTGCGCCTGGCCGCAACTGCTTGTACGTAAACTTCTAGAACCTGATCAATTACGCGACCAGCTAAGTCGTTAACCATGTAGGTCAAGAGACGAAGGGTCGATGGCGCGACTTTGCCAGCGAGCAACGAGTTGATGATCTCTGCTTTTCCTTCAGGTGATCCAGCGAGTGCTCCAAGGATGCGACGCAAATCTTGGTTATCGCTCAATACTGACTGGAAAGAGAAGAGTTCATCTTGCACGCGATCGATAGTGCCATCGCCATTTGCAGCGGTGGCCTCTGCTTCAATCGCAAGTTGCTCAAATGCACCTGCAAAATCCATTGATGATGACCAACGAAGTGAGACCGCTTCAATCAAGATATCAAGTGCGGTTTTCTTAACGCTCTTCCCAAAGAGATCGTTAACGAGAACCGCCTTTGATGCGCTATCGCGTGAAGGATCAGTTGCTGCTCTACGCAAACCAACAGATGAGTTGAGGGCAAAGACAATAGAGAAGAGCTCAGCGGAAATCGCGGTGCAATCAGCAGGTGAGGCAGCTTTGAGCTTCTCATCTAAGACGCCACGAAGTGTGGCGAATGACTGACGACTATTTCCTCCGAGATCAATCACTTTTTGCTCTGCTCCAAATCATTGAGGAAGCGATCGACGATGCCAGATTGGCGAACTTGATCATCAAGTGCCTCTCCAACAATCTTCGATGCTAGTTCGGTTGCCAGAGTTCCAACTTCGTGACGCAGTGATGCAATCGCTTGTTGGCGTTCGGCTTCGATGGATGCGTGTGCTGCGGCAGTAATGCGTGTCGCTTCTTCCTGTGCCTTCGCTCGAAGTTCTTCAATGATGGCTGCGCCTTGAACGCGCGCCTCTTCACGAATTACTTGAGCTTCACCGCGAGCATCGCTCAACTGGAGTGTGTAGGAAGCAAGTGCTGCCTGCGCCTCTTGTTGGGCTTTCTCAGCCTTGGCAATTCCACCTTCGATTGCTTCGGTACGAGCGGTGAAGGCCTTCTCGAACATCGGTACAACGCGTGAGCGGAGCACGATGTAGAGAAGGGAGAAGGCGATGAGGCCAACAACTATTTCCGCGATATTCGGAACTAGTGGATTGGCTGCTGCTGCCTCCATGTGAATTCTCATATATGTAGAGTCTTAGTTCTTACTTAAGGACGAATGCGAGAACGAGACCAAAGAGCGCCAAAGCTTCAGCAAGAGCGAAGCCAAGGAATGCGATTGGTTGGAGAACGTTACGTGACTCAGGTTGACGTGCGACGCCGTTGATATAGGCGGCGAAGATCAAACCAGTCGCGATTGCGGGTCCGATTGCAGATAGGCCATAACCGACCAGGTTGAGTGTGCCGTGCATCTTTGTTGCCTTTCCATTGTTTGGGATTCACCGGACGGGAGTCCGATGAACTGTGGGAAAAATTAGTGTTCCTCTACCAACGCTCCTGCGATAAAGAGTGCTGAGAGAAGGGTGATGATGTAAGCCTGTAAGACCTGGACCATGAACTCAAAGAATGTCATGACGATGCCGAAGCCAAAGGAGAAGGGCGACAAGATCTTCATAAAGAGGTGTGAGTCGTGGAGCATGTAATTGCCGCCGCCAATGAAGACGAGCAACAAAAGATGGCCAGCGAACATATTTGCGAACAACCGGAGCGAGAGAGTTACTGGGCGGATCAAGAAATAAGTTGCAATCTCAATCGGTGTTAGCAAGATGTATGCAAACTTTGGGACACCTGGAAGGAATGCGATTCCCTTGAGGTACTTAACGAATCCCTGACGCTTGATGCCAACCGCATGGAAGATCACAAATGTGAAGATCGCAAGCACGTATGGGAATGAAACGTGAGACATCGTCGGGAATTGAATAAGAGGGATAATTCCAAAGAGATTATTTACAAGTACGAAGACAAAGAGCGTGAAGAGGAATGGAACGTAATCCAAGAAGCCTGCACCAATAATCTCTTGCCCAAGGTCCTTGCGAACAAAGCTATAGATAGATTCTCCAGCGAATTGCAGTTTGCTTGGAACAACCGCTGCTTTGCGAGAGGCCAGAATAAAGAAGAGCGAGATAACGATTACTGAGAAAAATACGAGAACGACGGGCTTAGTTGCGTAGTCGCTGTGGCCAAAAATGGATGGCAATTTGAAGTCGGTAGTACTCGGAGGGACGAATCCCGGCCCGCTGGCAAGATGGCCAGTTATATGCACTTCTCGCACTCACCTTTCGCCGACACTGGCTAGTTATAGGTCAAAAACCTCTGGTATGGATTAAGACGTCTGAACCTTATTAGGAAGCGGGGAAAAACCAAAACTAAAAATCGGATAACAAGGGTTAATAATGTGTGTTATTCGCGACCAAATCTAAGCCAGACCAGGTAGATCGAGGCGCCGGCGCCCAGGAGTAATCCGCCCAGGAAGAAGTAGTGGTGGGTGTGGAGCCAGTGGTCGAGGGCAAAGCCAATGCCGCCCCAGATTAAGAGACCTGAAATCAGGTATCCCATAATTGACCAGAGGGCGCCCTCTTCGTTATTTGAAGCCATTAAGCCGATTCTCCTTTGAAGCGGTCGGAAGGCTTAATCGCCCTTCGAAGCAGGGGGTAATGGTAACCCGATTTTCAGCTTGAAAAAGGCACGGATCTCCCCCGCTAGCCAAGCGGCGGTAATCGCGAGGGCGGCGATGGCAAAGGTAGTCCTATCCACGGTCGCAGGGGCGGTGGCCCGGGAGACAATCAGCAGGAGAGCTCCCATCACCAACACCTTGGCGAAATAGGAGAACATCGCCATTCCCATGACCGCGATGGGGTCCAGGTTCTTGGAGATGGCTGAAATTAGGAGATGGATGCCAAGAAAGATGATGACAGTGGCGCTACCGATGAGCGCCCCCAAGAAACCAGGCTTATGTCGAACGATGGTCGACCCAATTACCGCCAAGAGCGCCACAACTGTCGAGGGGATGATTGCTCCGCGCCACATCAGGGTCGTTGAATCTTCACTCATGGGTTGCCATCTCTCTCACTGTTGATCCATTTCTACTTTTTACATAGCTGCGTCGAATCAGAACCAATGAAGCGGATGCGATCACGAGAGCCACTACTACTGAAATCCAAAGTGGATAGAAAGCTGCAATCACAGTTGGGAATGCAAACATCGCGGTCCAGAGATACATAATGATTGCCACTTCACGTTGTGAATTTCCCATGCGAAGCAGGCGATGGTGCAGATGTTCACGATCTGCAGCGAATGGTGATCGTCCGGCGCGAAGTCTGCGGACAATTGCCATGCCTAAATCAAGAAGTGGAATTGCAAGGACTGTAAAGGGAAGTATCAACGGAACAAAGGTTGACCTGGAATTCTGATTTGAAATGGCGTTGACATCTATCTGACCAGTAAGTGTGATGGCAGATGCCGAGAGCAGCAATCCAAGGAACATTGCACCGGAGTCGCCCATAAAAATCTTGGCTGGGTGATAGTTGTGCGGCAGAAATCCGATACACAATCCGACGACGATTGCCATTACAAGTGAGGGTGCACCAGCACGACTAAATCCATTATCGACGGCGAGAATGTATGAGAATGCAAAGAATGCCATCGCACACACTGCGACGATTCCAGATGCCAGTCCATCGAGTCCATCAACAAAGTTGACGGCGTTAATTACCAACATTACGAAGATGACGGTAAGGAGAGCTCCTATATTGGAAGGCAGCGTCAGAATTCCATTGATGGGAAGCCACAAAATCTGGACTCCGTAGAGGAGAAGGATTCCAGCAGCGAGAGTCTGACCGGCAAACTTGGTGAGCGAATCAAGATCAAATCGATCGTCCAACATCCCAAGAACCATGATGAATGTTCCCGCTAAGAAAATGCCTGTTAGCTCTCGATCGAATGCCGCTCCAACAAGATTCAAGTGACCGACAATTAAGAATGTGACAGATAGCGAGCCCCACATCGCCAGGCCGCCCCACCTAGGAGTGATGTCGGTGTGCATATCGCGCGAGCGCAGATCTATGTAAGCCCCAGAGATCATTGCAAGTTGACGCACGAGAGGTGTCAACATAAAGCAGAAGATCGCCGCGAGAGCTGCGGTTAAGAGGTACTCACGCATTGCAGAATCGACCTTTAGCGAGGATAGACAGGGAATTGCGCGGTGAGCGCACGTACATCAGCCTTGATTGCCGCAGCCTTTGAAGGATCTTCGCCATCTTTAATTGCGCGTGCAATAAGTGATGCAATTTCCTTCATCTGTGCTGGGCCCATACCCTGTGTTGTGGTTGCAGCGGTACCGACGCGAATTCCGCTCGTAACTGCTGGTGACTCTGGATCGTATGGAATTGCATTCTTATTCATGGTTATTCCGGAGAGTCCACAACGTTCATCTGCAACCTTGCCGGTAACTCCCGTGGAACGAATATCCATAAGGGCTAGGTGAGTTTGAGTTCCGCCTGATACTGCGCGCATTCCGTGCTCTTCTAAACTTGAAGCAAGGACCTGGCAGTTCTCAATAACTTGCTTTGCATAATTTTGATAGGCGGGAGTCGCACACTCTTTAAGTGCAACTGCCTTACCGGCAACCG
>CAIZHC010000149.1 GCA_903932705.1 uncultured Actinomycetes bacterium
CGGCGCATCTAGACGGTTTCCCTCAATCTCCAGATGGTCAAAGAGATTATGTATTGCGGCTCGCCAGCTCATTGCGAAGTTTGCCCAAGAATTTAGGCGTTGGAATCTGGTGGTGGGAAGGTCTGGCGATTCAGGTTAAATCTGCAAGCGCTTCGGATTTATGGAATGGCGGTATGGCTAACTCCACGTTGGTCGACACAACCGGAAAAGCTTTGCCTGCGCTTAAAGCGCTAAGGGGTTAACTACGACTTTGGACTCTTTTTCATCCCGTAATACCAAAAGGACCAGGTAATTATCGCCGCCGGAATGACATTTAAGCGTTCGTTTGCGCTTCGAGATGCTCCGTTAACCAAAGTACCGAGTATTCCGATTAGAAAGAAAATCTTTGGTAACCACATTGGTTTAACCATCTCAGTGTGAAAAATCAGCTTAAAAATCAAAACTTGGTAAGCAACCAATATAAATTGTAAGAAGTAGACGAATCTAATCCCAACAGGAAAATCGGTATATTTTCCACCAGCAGCCCTTGAGTGCGCATAACTCAGATTAAATACAACTCCAACCAGCAGAGCCAAATTCCATGCAAATGCGATGAGGACAATTACGAATGCGATTGGATTCCTACTTAGTTTCTGCTTCACAATTTCTCCCTCAAAATCACCGACACTCATAAGAATTGGCACTTACTCCACAAACTCTATTACTTTATTGGGACTCCGATAAGCATCGAGTAATCCTCAGAAGATGGATCTTTCTCTGAGTTATAAATCTCTAAATGTGGTGCTAGGCGCATCTCGTTACCAGAGGCCGGCAGCACTTCCATATACGCCTTTGCATATGACCCGGCGATATTTGCAATCGGTCCAGAATGTTTAATGCACAAGTAGTTTCCGCCAGGAATATCAACACTCTCAAATCCTTCAGGAACTTCAAAATCAGAGTCCACGATCGCGCCTGCAAAATAATCCATAGGAACATCAAAAGACATACTTGGGATTGAAGCCCCATAAAAAGTGTGGCCATGCGTTAATTCAGAATCGGCTGCTTTCTGAAAGAACTCCTGCCAGGCGGTTGGAATGAGAGCAGCGTCGTACTTCTCCGCATTAAAAATCGTGAAGAGCGAGGTGTGAATTCCGACCAATTTACCGGGCTTGATATTAATCATTTCACTCATTGGGTTAATTTAAGTATTTCCCAAAAAGGAGTCAAGGAAGGGAGTCTTACTCCCCAAATGTTGGGTCGCTGTACCTCTTGGCGGCTGCAGCTAAAGTTGCTAACTCCTCACGCGTCACTCGGCGAGGTGCACCGGGCCAATTAGCAGGATCAGAAGAATATTGACGGCCATACGCTGCGGTATCACGCTGAATGCGCCAACCTTCAGATAATGGTCCGAGGTCAAGAGTGTCGTAACCAATGCGGTCTAGCAGTGCAACGACTACAGCCTTGGCCTCAGCATCGTCACCAGAGATTGCCAAAGCGGTTCGCTCTGGATCACCAGATGGACGGGCAAGCAATCCAAGATGGACGAAGGAAATGTTATTGAAAACTTTGACTACCTTGGAATCAGGCAAGAGCTGTTGGACTAGTTCTGAAGTCGTACTTGTTTCGTCATCGAGTTCGGCAATCTGACCATCACGTTGCGGATA
>CAIZHC010000150.1 GCA_903932705.1 uncultured Actinomycetes bacterium
GGTTTGCGAGCAAAATCGCATCGAGCTGACCCTGACCAACGATCACATGCATCTCGCGACCAATTCCGCTATCGCTGAGTAATTCTTGAATATCTAGAAGTCGGGTCGTCTCACCATTGAGTTGGTACTCACTTGTTCCGTTACGGAACAAGATGCGAGAGATAGTTACTTCTGAGAAATCAATCGGCAAAACATTGTCAGAATTATCGATAGTCACCGAAACCTCGGCGCGGCCTAGTGGAGCTCGACCACTGGTTCCGGCGAAGATGACATCTTCCATCTTTCCGCCACGCAGGGATTTCGCTCCTTGTTCTCCCATAACCCAGGAGAGGGCGTCAACGACATTTGATTTTCCAGAGCCGTTAGGTCCGACCACGCAGGTGATCCCGCGCTCAAAGAGCAGGGTCGTGGAGGATGCAAAGGACTTAAAGCCTTTGAGGTTAACGCTCTTCAAATACACGGGGAAAACCTATCTCTATATGGGAGTGATTTCGGACAGGAACCGCTACGAGCGCTGGCAGTGGGGGCAAAAATGCGATGAGCGCGCTGCTATAACTATTCGCTCTATTGGAGTTCCGCACCGCGAACATAGCTCACCAGTACGTCCATAAGCCTTAAGTGAATGTGCAAAGTAACCACTCTCGCCGTTCACATTGATGTAGAGAGAATCAAAGGAGGTGCCACCCTCAACCAATGCTTTAGACATTACAGACTCCACCGCGCGGAGCAAACTCTCCAGTTTTTGAGGTGAGAGTTCATCACACGGAGTTGATGGGTGAATTTTTGCCCGCCAGAGTGATTCATCTGCATAAATATTTCCAACGCCACTCATTAGACCTTGATCTAGCAGCGCTCTCTTGACTTCAGATTTTCTAGATCGAAATTTCGACTTCACTAATTTACGATCAAAGCTCTCTTCAAAAATATCAGGAGCAATTTCGCTCACAAGCGTTGGAACGTCTCCCTCGTGCTTACTTATCGCAAGCCAACCAAAGGTGCGCTGATCTATATAACGTAACTCCTGCTTGGTATCTAGCGTCAGGCGTACCCGGAGATGCTTCTCATCGGCAATCGATGAATCTTGAACTCTGAATTGGCCGCTCATGCCCAGATGGGCAACTAGACAAAAAGGTCTATCTAATTCCAGCCAGAGAAATTTTCCGCGGCGCGAAATCTTAATAATTGTTGCGCCAACAAGTTCGGTCAAGGGAGCAATAGAACGCGGATTTGTTGCCCGATGATGGAGCGTATCGACTTTGGAAATTCTGCGATTAAGGCACCAAGCCTCAAGGCCTCTCCTGACAGTTTCTACCTCAGGAAGTTCGGGCATTTAATACTTCAAGCGCTAACTTGGCAGCTACTTGTTCTGCTTCTCGCTTGCTCTTTCCCTCACCTGGAGCAAAACGCTCGCCAGAGAGAAGAACGATTGCAGTAAATGATTTATCGTGATCTGGACCGGCCTCTTGAATTTCATATTCTGGAACGGTTAAGCCGCGAGCGGCAGCTAATTCTTGTAGCGCAGTCTTTCCATCGATACCCGCACCTTGCGCATTTGCAGATTCAATCAGTGGACCAAACCACTCGAGAACTTTTTCATTAGCGATGGTCAAACCATGTTCGATATAAATCGCGCCGACAATCGCTTCTAAGGTATCGGCGAGAATTGAATTCTTATCTCGACCCCCAGAACTCTCCTCGCCCTTGCCGATGCGAAGGAATTGTCCGAGGTTGAGTTGACGGGCGATAACTGCGAGCGCTTTGGTATTTACAACGCCAGATCGAAGCGGTGAAAGGCGACTCTCATCGAGATCGGGAAATTGGCGGTAGAGCTCCTGCGTGATAATTAAACCAAGGACGCTATCGCCTAAGAATTCCAACCGCTCATTTGTAGGTATGCCACCAGATTCGTAGGCAAAAGAGCGGTGAGTTAAAGCAAGTTCAAGCAGGTTGGCTGATACCGAAATGCCGAGGCTTTCGGTGAGGCCAGCAGACAGATCAGACCTCGATGACCTGACGGCGGTTATAAGTACCGCATGTTGGACAAGCTGTGTGTTGCAACTTTGGTTGGTTGCACTGTGCGCAAGTTGATGTTGCAGCAGGAGTTGTCTTCCATGAGCTACGACGTGAGCGAGTGCGCGAGCGCGACATCTTTCGCTTTGGGACTGGCATGGTTTTGCTCCTCTAAATATTGCTGTACTGGATACTAACTGCGACCGCTGGGCGGAAGCTGCTTCAAGAGGAAAAGTATCCCCCAAAGGCCCAAAATAGTAAAAACGAGGGAAATCAGGAGTTTGGCCCCTTCCAATCCCCGAGCCCAGCCCAACGGATATCGGCCGCGGCATGGGCGTGGTCATCGGGCAGTTCAGCCCATTTCACGCCACAGGTAGGGCAGAGCCCTTCGCAATCCTCGCTACAGAGTGGGTTCACTGGAAGGTTCAGGACCAGCGCATCGCGGATCGGCCCATCCAGGTTGATGAAATCACCCTCCATCTCCAAGAGCTCATCCTCATCTTCGACATCAACCTCTTTCGCCTTGGGCTTCTGGCGATAGTCGACTTCGTAATGAAATAACTCTTGAAAACTCTCATCGATATCAAAGGAGACTGGATCAAGACATCTGGTGCATTCACCAATCGCCTCACTTGATAGTGAACCGGTAGCCAGCACGCCTTGTTCAACGGCTTCAACACGCAGATCCAGGTAGATCGCGCCATCACCAGGCACTATCAACAATGGAACACCAATAGGTTCGTGGTCATCAAAGGTGAGTTCGTATTCACGCATCTCCCCCGCGCGGCGTGGAAGATCGCTACAACTAAAGAGAAAAGGATTCTTAGTTGTCATGTATTACTCGGAGAGTTCAGAAAGTATGTGCTTCTCTTCAAAGCCCTGTAGCTTCTCACGGCCACGATGAACGACATCTAGGGTCTTATTCAAGATTACCTCGAGGGTTGCCAGTCGAGAATCGATGTATGCCTCAATCTCTTCCCGTTCCACGCGCGCATCTTCTTCCACAGCAGTCAAGATTCGCTTCGCTTCAGCATGAGCCGCAGAGACAATCTCTGTCTGCTCCACCATGCGAGCTACCTCTTCGCGGCCATGGGCGATAAGCGAATCTGCGCTAATGCGAGCCTCTTCTAAAATCTGTTCACGTGTTTCAATTATTTGTTGTGCGAGTGCAAAATCATGCGGGAAGGCGTTACGTGCTCCGTCCAAAAGCTCGAGCAACTCGCCACGGTGTACGACGCAACTTGCTGAAAGTGGAACACCTCGGGCCTCTTCGACCAATGAGATTGCGCTTTGTACGCGATCAACAGCTTCCATTAATTACCTCCATGGACGAGCGCGAGACGCGCCTTTAATTTTTCCAGCAGCGGTGCAGGGATGTAATTCGAAACATCGCCGTGATAACTAGCAATCTCTTTAACAAGTGATGATGATAAGAATGAATGTGCTGGAGCGGTGGACATAAAGAGGGTTTCGATGCCCTTAAGTTGAAGGTTTATCTGAGACATCTGAAGTTCGTAATCAAAGTCTGTAACCGCGCGCAGTCCCTTGACGATGATGTCGATATCGTTTGCTTCGCAGTAATCCACGAGCAAGCCTGACCAGGAATCAACTCGTACATTTGGAAATACCTTAGTAACTTCCCCGATCATCTCAATTCGCTCTGGAACGGTGAAGAGGGTGCTCTTTGTCTTATTAACTAGGACTGCGATGACGACCTCATCAAACATCTTGCTCGCGCGCTCGATAATATCGAGGTGGCCAAAGGTGATTGGATCAAAAGATCCGGGACAGACAACGCGTTTCACGGCAAAACGCTAGCAGAGTAGCCCCCGTAGTAGATACTGCCCTGACCGTATGAGCGAACTTTGATCTCTTCTAATTCAGCGGGCCAGGTAAATGCCTTGCCCTTACTCTCACGCTCAATTGCAATGATGCCGCGCGGTTGCAGAAGGTTCTTAGCCACGATTGTCGCAAGCAACTCTTCAATGACGCCGTTAGAGAGCTCGTAGGGCGGATCCATAAAAATGATGTCATAGCGACCTTTTTCTCCGGCGTGATCTGATTCTAAGAAGCGATCAACTTTGGTGTGAAAGACGCGATAGGAACCAGCGGCGGACTTCACCAATTGGAAATTACTTATGGCGACGTTTCCCATATCGCCCTCAGATTCCACGGCATGCACTATTGCTGCTCCGCGCGAGTAAGCCTCAACACCAACTGCCCCGCTGCCAGCGAATAAATCTAAGAAATTCAAGCCGACGAGAGATTCAAACTCTGAATCGAGAGAGGAGAAGAGTCCCTCACGGGCGCGATCTGAAGTTGGCCGAGTGCGAGCGTCGGGAGGAGAGATCAGAAACTTGCCCTTTGCGCTTCCTGCAATGATTCTCATTCTTATCCCTTATCTACAAATGTACTTGCCTCATCAGCGCGTAATTCCAGAACTGCAGCAGCTAGCTCGGGTGTTTTCACCAGAGTCGGATCTGCTTCGATAAGTTTACTTCCAATCAAGCGCGCCTTCTCAATCAAAGGTTCATCACGTAATACTTTGAGCAAGCGCAGATGTGAACGGACTCCTGATTGCGCTTTGCCAAGCACATCACCTTCGCTGCGTTGTTCTAGGTCGATGCGTGATAGTTCAAAGCCATCTAAAGTGCTTGCAACTGCAGTAAGTCGCGCCATAGCAGGTGAATCTTCCGCGGCGGCAGATACAAGCAAACAAAGTCCCGGCACTCCTCCACGACCAACACGACCACGAAGTTGGTGGAGCTGTGAAACACCGAATCGATCACCATCCATGATGACCATCATCGATGCATTCGGTACATCCACTCCTACCTCGATAACCGTGGTGGCGACAAGCACATCAATTTTTCCTTCAGCAAATGCCTGCATAGTTGCATCTTTAAGTTCCGAACTCTGCCTTCCATGAAGTGGCGCGACTCGCAACCCTTTTAGAGCACCGAGTGCCAACTCTGGTGCCAACTCTTCAACTGAAGTCAGCGGAACTTTCTCCTCTTTATCACCATCTAGAAGCTGGGCGATTGCGCGATCAATGTCAGTCATACCTTCGGGCTCTGCTTCA
>CAIZHC010000151.1 GCA_903932705.1 uncultured Actinomycetes bacterium
TCATTGGTGCGACTACCAGAGCTGGATTGCTGCCGAGCCCACTTCGAGATCGCTTTGGATTTACAGCACAACTAGATTTTTATGGCGATGAGGAACTCTCCACGATTGTGAGACGAAGCGCGCAGTTATTACAAGTCCCCATTACCGAAGAAGCTATTGCGGAAATTGGCAGCAGATCCCGAGGCACCCCTCGCGTTGCCAACCGCCTCTTGCGTCGAGTCCGTGATTATGCGGAGGTGCATGGCAATGGTGAGATTGATCTTGAATCTGCTCAGGCTGCTCTACTTATGTACGAGGTTGATCTGATTGGCTTAGATCGTCTGGACCGAACGCTCTTGGAAACTCTGGTTCTCAAGTTCAAGGGTGGGCCAGTTGGCCTCACGACCCTGGCCATGTCCATGGGCGAGGAGTCGGAAACCCTGGAGAGTCTGGCTGAACCATATTTATTGCGCCGCGGACTCCTAGCTCGAACTCCAAGAGGGCGCATGGCCACGGCCGCTGGTTGGGCCCATTTGGGATTAGCCGCGCCACAGAGTGAGTTTGGATTTTTAGACATGCCTTCTCTAGATGCCTAGACTTACTTCTTATGTCTGCCAACATCTCGAAATCTATTAAGTCCCAGGCTAAGCCCGGACGTACCTTGGCCATTCTGGCCCTCATTTTGATCGCTTTCAGCGCGCTGGCCTTTATCCAGGGTGACAAGGTCAAATTGGGTCTGGATCTGCGTGGAGGTACGAGCGTTACCTTGCAACCTCGTGTTGCAAAGGGTGGCACTGTGTCATCTGCATCGATCGCACAAGCTGTGGCGATTATCCGCCAACGTGTAAATGCTTTTGGCGTTGCCGAGGCCCAGGTGACAGCACAAGGAACTGGTAACAATCAACAGATTGTCATCTCAGTACCAGGTGCAACCGGCACAAGCATCGTCGACAAGGTTGGACAGACCGCTGAGCTTCGATTCCGCCAAGTGTTAGCCGTTGGCGCTGGAAACTCTAAAACGACTTCTACTTCAAGCACGTCAACGTCTACGGTGACGGTTCCAAAGCCAGGTACGAAGGCCACTCCAACTCCAACACCAACTAAGGCAGCAACTCTCACTCCTACCTATCCAACAGGAATCACCGCGGCACTTGATGCCCAATTCGCGGCGCTAGATTGCACCAAGACAGCAAACCGACAGGGTGGAAATCTTGATAGCCCTGGCTCTGCAATCGTTGCCTGCTCAGCGGATCACAACAAGATCCCTGATACCAATAAATACATTCTTGGACCTGCTGAAGTTGTAGGAACTGATATTTCCACGGCATCAGCACAACTCGATCAAACCAACGGAAACGGTTGGATGGTCCTTCTTAATTTCAAGAGTTCAGGAACTACCAAGTTCGGTGCAATCACTACGCGTGTAGTGAAGCTAGGTGCTCCGCAAAATCAAGTCGCCGTTGTTCTTGATGGCTTGGTTGTTACAGCCCCAACAATTCAATCGGCAATTACCGCTGGTAACGCACAGATCACGGGCAACTTCACGCAAGCAGATGCTTCAACTCTGGCAGATCAACTCAAGTATGGAGCTCTGCCTCTCGCATTTGATCGCGGAGATGTGCAACAAGTTTCTCCAACTCTCGGAGCGAACCAATTGCATGATGGTTTGCTTGCGGGATTGCTCGGGTTGATTCTCGTGGTTTTATATTCCATTTTTTACTACCGCGGACTTGGAATCGTCAGCGTTGGTTCCCTCACAATTGCTGGTGGAATCACCTACCTCCTCTTTATTCTTCTCGGCAAGTGGATTGGTTTCTCCCTTTCTCTCGCAGGTATTGCTGGTGCGATTGTCTCCATCGGTATCACCGCGGACTCATTCATTGTTTACTTTGAACGTCTCCGGGATGAGGTTCGAGATGGTAGGTCGCTACGCACAGCGGTGGATACTGGTTGGACGCGCGCAAAACGCACGATTATCGTGGCTGACTCAGTCTCGCTTATCGCAGCAGCGCTCCTCTACTTCTTCGCGGTTGGAGATGTTCGTGGTTTCGCTGCGACACTCGGTTTAACAACATTCGTTGATCTATTTGTGGTCTTCTTCTTTACCAAGCCTCTCGTCACTTTGTTCTCACGAATGCACTTCTTTGCTAGTGGCCACCCTCTATCGGGATTCTCGGCCAAGAGCTTGGGTGTTGTAACAGGAAAGGACGTCGCCTAAATGTCACGTTTATCTGGAATGGGTGGACGCCTCTATCGTGGCGAAAAGTCCTTTAATATCATCGGTCAACGTCGTCGTTTCTATGCTCTCTCTATCATCGTTATCATCATTGCTGGTGTGGCGCTTTCAGTGCAGGGTTTGAAGCTTGGTATCGAATTTAAGGGTGGTTCGGAGTTCACCTTTACCGCCCCTGGCTCAACAATTGAGTTAGGTCAGAAGGCAGTTACCGATAGCGGACTTACCTCAGAGACGATTGTTCAGAAGATTGGCACGGACAAGATCCGCATCACGACTAAGTCGCTTACAAATGCAGAGAATGATGCTGTAGAGAATGCGATTGTGAAGGATTTCAATATTCCAATCAGTGAAATCAACGTTCTGAGTATCGGACCATCATGGGGTAAAGACATCACCCACAAAGCAATTCAGGCTCTGATTGGATTCTTGTTGGTAGTGCTTCTCTACCTTGCTCTTGCTTTTGAACCGAAGATGGCGCAAGCTGCGATTATCGCTGTGGTGCATGATATTTTCATCACGGTTGGTATCTACGCCTTGGTGGGATTCGACGTCACACCGGCAACAGTCATTGGATTCTTAACAATCTTGGGTTACTCGCTCTATGACACCGTTGTGGTATTCGACAAGGTTCGCGAGAACACGCGTTCAATCACCAGCACTGGTAAGTACACCTACTCGCAGGCTGCAAACCTTGCGGTGAATCAGACCTTGGTGCGTTCATTTAATACCTCGCTGATTGCGCTCTTGCCTGTTGCATCGATTCTCTTCGTGGGAGCTATTCTTCTTGGTGCAGGTACCTTGAAGGATCTCTCGCTTGCTCTCTTCATTGGCCTTGCAACTGGAACCTACTCATCTATCTTCATCGCAACACCGATCTTGGCATCCCTACGTGAGCGTGAGCCAGCGATGCAGGCCCTTGCAAAGCGCGTAGCTATGCGCGGACCTCAAACTCCTGGTGAAGCAGTAGTAATTAAGGGTGATGCTGAAGTTTCTAATATCGTTACTTCAACTCACTCAA
>CAIZHC010000152.1 GCA_903932705.1 uncultured Actinomycetes bacterium
CCACCTCGAATAGCCAAGCGTGATCCGATAAGCGCGCCGGTGACATTTGCAAAGGCTAGGGCTAATCCGAGTTTCCACCAGATGTGTCCGGTGATTTGAAAGGTGACGATTGCACCAAAATTAGTAGAAATATTTACGAGTTTCGCTGTCGCACTAGCTTTAAGGAATTCATAACCAACAACGATTACAAGCAAGAACACTAAGAAAGTACCGGTGCCTGGACCGAAGAGACCATCATAAAAACCGATAAGCAAACCACAAGCAGCGACAATCCATAACCTCGTGCTTGCCGAGTATCGCAAATTCTCCTTGAGTCCCAAGTTAGGTTTGCGCCAGGTATAAATCCCGACCAATACAAGCAAGATAAGAATTAAGGGATGAAATACAGATGTTGGAAAGCGTGAAGCTAGGTGCGCACCTGCTACCGATCCAATCAGCGCCGGAATCGCCATCGAGAGAGTGAGGCGAAGATCAGGTCTTACCTTTTTAAAATAGGAAGCCGCAGCACTCGATGTTCCAAAGATCGAAGGAATCTTGTTGGTACCCAAAATCATTGGAATTGGCTTATTAGAAATTCCAATTAAGAGCGCAGGAAGTTGAACCAATCCCCCACCGCCTGCAACGGCATCAACGAATCCCGCAAAGCCAGAGGCCAACGCCAGAAATAGGAAGGTGAGGGCGGACATCTATTAACTAATTGTTAATAGCGGCGAGAATCTCTGCAACCGCATCATCGGCTGCAAACTCAACCTTGCTTCCAAGGCTTCGTACGCGAAATTCAATCTTGCCCTCTTGTAGCGACTTCCCAACGATGACGATAAATGGGATACCAATCAACTCTGCATCTTTGAACTTCACTCCAGGGCTCGCATCTTTGCGATCATCAAGGAGCACAGTCAGTCCCTTAGCTTCAAGTTGCTCAGTCAGCTCTTGGGCAAAGTTAAAGATGGTTTCATCCTTACCAGCGGCAACCACATGCACTTCAGCTGGGGCAATCTCTCGTGGCCAGATCAGGCCAATCTCATCATGAGATTGTTCGGCGATAGCCGCTACTGCGCGAGATACGCCAATTCCGTAAGAACCCATCGTGACTACTTGAGCCTTGCCATTTTGATCCAAAACGGTAAGTCCGAGTGCCTGCGCATACTTGCGACCAAGTTGGAAGATATGACCAATCTCAATTGCGCGGTCAATAACGACCGGAGTCTGGCAGGTTGGGCATGGATCTCCAGCCTTAACCTCTGCAGCCTCAACAAATGCAGTGACTTCGAAATCACGGCCGTGGGTTACATAACGTGCATGCTTATCGCGCTCATTAGCTCCAGTGATCCAATGAGAACCTAGAACAATTCGAGGATCCGCGTAGACAGTGATGCCGAACTTTGCAGCATCTTGTGGTCCGACGTAACCCTTCACCAAGCCTGGGTACTTTGCGAAATCTTCCTCTTCAAAGAGGCGAAGATCTTGGACTCCCGCGAGATTTGCACCCACGCGCTTGAGATCAACTTCGCGATCTCCTGGTACCAGTACGGAAATTGCTTTTCCATCGGCCATGAGAAGAACATTCTTCAAGGTATCTGCGCCAGTGATTGAAATTCCGAACTTTGAGTTAACGAGTTCGACGAGAGAATCAATTGTTGGGGTATTTGGCGAATCAAAGATCTCAAAGGCAGGTGGGGTTTCACCCACGTAAGCATCAACCTTTGTAACCATCGCCTCCACATTTGTGGCGTAGCCACATTTTTCGCAGAGCACATAGGTATCTTCACCGGTTGGGCA
>CAIZHC010000153.1 GCA_903932705.1 uncultured Actinomycetes bacterium
CAAGCGGAACTTTAGAGAGGTTGATGATCTCTCCACTCGGTAAAGCGGAATTTATTGCTGGCTACGCCATTGCTTTCGGCATCGCAAGCCTCATCCAAGCGACCGCGGTCTCGACTTATGCCATCTGGGTGCTAGGACTAAAGATTGCAGGTTCTCAATTTGTGCTCATTTATACCGCGATTTTAGATGCGCTCATTGGTTTGGCAATCGGTTTGGCAGTGAGTACTTTTGCCAAGACAGAGTTTCAAGCAATTCAATTTATGCCAGCAATTTTATTGCCTCAGCTTTTGCTAAGTGGTCTGCTGGTACCTCGAGAGGCAATGCCTCGCGTATTGGCAGATATTTCAAATTACCTTCCACTCTCATATGCGATTGATGCGACGAAGAAAGTGATTTCAAATCACGGTTCGATCGTTAACGACTCGTGGATCATTGCTCTCTTCCTTGTACTTCTACTTACTGCGGGTTCACTCACTCTTAAAAGGCAGACAAAGTAGGCGTATGAGTTATTTAAGCGAATTACTCCCAAGCCGTCAGGACTACTCACAGGCGAAGAGCGTGTGGCGCCACGACGTGATGGCTGGTGTAACTGTCGGCATCGTTGCTTTGCCACTCGCGCTGGCCTTCGGCATCACAACAGGGGCAGGGGCTAGAGCCGGATTAATTACAGCAATTTATGCTGGCTTGATTGCTGCCGTTTTTGGAGGATCCAACTACCAAGTAAGCGGACCAACTGGTGCGATGACGGTCGTGCTTGTTCCGATTGTTATTAAGTACGGAGTTGGCTCTCTGGCTCCACTTGGACTACTCGCCGGTGCGATAGTCGTAGCAATGGGGTTTACGCACCTCGGAGGATTAATTAAGCGAGTTCCATGGCCTGTTATGGAGGGTTTCACCCTTGGAATTGCCCTTGTCATTGCTATGCAACAACTTCCATCGGTCCTCTCTTCAAAGAGCGTGAGCGGTCCTAATACCTTAATTACTGCCTGGCGAACTATTCGAGGCGCGATTTCGAATGGTCTTCACTGGAGTTCACTGCTTCTGATGCTTCTTACCTTGGTTGTGAAGTTTGGCTATCCGAAGCTTTCCCATCGTCTGCATATCAAAATACATATCCCCGCCAGCTTCGTCGCGATTGTTAGCGCGACGCTTGTCGTACAAATCTTTTCAATAAAAACTCCACAAATTGGAAATCTCCCTCGATCTTTATTTGAACATGTTTCGTTAACCGCAAGTCATATTGGTTTTTCTGCGCTGCTTATCGGAGCCATACAGATTGCATTGCTCGCGGCAATCGAATCGCTTCTCTCTGCACGCGTAGCAGATCAAATGGTTCACATTCATGAATCTTCGTTGAGTTATAAACCTAATCGAGAGCTGGTTGGGCAGGGATTAGCAACAATGGTCTCCTCTATGGTTGGTGGAATGCCAGCAACCGGCGCGATTGCCCGTACAAGCGTGAACATTCGGTCCAAGGCGCAAAGCCGTATCTCATCCATAACTCACGCACTTTTCCTTGTCCTAGTTGTGCTAGTACTTAACCCGGTGATTGCCCACGTCCCAGTAGCTGCGCTGGGAGCAGTTCTGATCGGAACTTCATATCGCATCGCAAGCCCAGCAAACCTCAGAGAGCTCCTGCGCACGACGAAGCTGGACTCGGCCACCCTCTTGATTACCGCGGCGCTGGTCGTCGTAATCGGATTAATTTGGGCGATAGCACTCAGTACCGCTGGTTATATTCTTGCCACAATTGTGATTGCCCAGCGGCGTAAGAGGGCCGCGGTGAAGGGAAGTAACTGAGAAATGGCACGCGTATTAATCGTCGGAAATGAAGTTGTCTTGCAATTATCTGCCGGGGAGAAGTTCTGGGGATTTCATGGCTCACCGCGAGCACCACTCTCTGATGTTGTAAAAGTGGAGAGAATAGATA
>CAIZHC010000154.1 GCA_903932705.1 uncultured Actinomycetes bacterium
ACCTCCGGATTTGGCGGCGATTCTGAGCGGGAAGTTCAGAGAGAATTCTATGAAGCAAGCACTCCCTTTGGATTTGAAGATGGAACTTCCTCTGGGATAAATAAAGATCAATCCATTTCGAGCGGTCGTAGACTTAAGCGAGGCCGCCTCGCTGTTCTGGTTGTAGCCACACTTTTCGTAGCTTCGGTGAGTTATGCCGTTGGCTACTTGGTGAGTGAAAATCAACGTCCTCAATCGCTGATAGATCAGGCTATCAATCGAATTTCCAGTGGTGATCCACATTCACCAACTGAGATCTTGTTGCAACGTGCAGCTATCGAAGCGGTGCTCAAGGCCACAAAGGATCGTTGGTCAAACTATTTCCCTCCGGCGACCGCGACAGCGCTCGATGCTTCGTTACAAGGCAGATATTCTGGGATAGGTGTTTGGCTTCGCCGGAATACAAATAGTCAATTGGAAATAGCAAGTGTGCAACCGAATTCCCCAGCTGCCCTTGCGGGCATCAAAGTTGGAGATCAACTCCTAAGTGTGGATGGTGTCAACGTTGCGAATGCAACTGTGGCAGATGCCATCGGAGCGCTTCGAGGAAATCCAAATACGGATGTGCAGCTCCAGATGAGCAGAGATGCAATTTCTAAAAGTGTTCTCGTTACCCGAGCCTCGGTTTTGACTGGAGATGTGCTCGCCTCACAAATCGCTCCGAAGACTCTCTACATTCAAGTCTCTGCAATCTCTTTGCATTCGGCAGATGATGTTGCTACTGCACTTTCCAAATATCCCCATACGCGCGGAATTATTTTGGATCTTCGCGATAATCCTGGTGGAGTGCTGAGTGAAGCAGTAACTCTCGCCTCTGGCTTTCTAAGTCCTGGACCAATCGTTTCTTACAGCAGAAAAGATGGCGCACCGCAGGTACTTGGTTCCACGAATTCAAATCCAGATACTGCACCAATGGTTGTGCTCATTAATGGAAAAACTGCGAGCTCGGCTGAGATTATTGCGGGAGCCTTGCAGGATAGAAACCGGGCAGTCATCATTGGTGATCAGTCGTATGGCAAAGGAACTGTCCAGGAGATAACTTCGCTATCTGATGGTTCTCAATTGGAGATTACCGTTGGTCAGTATCGCCTACCATCTGGGCGAGCCATTGATCAGGTGGGAATCACTCCTGATCTTAAGGTTGCTGAAAACAAAGTTATCTCGCAAGGAATTTCGATTCTTGCAGGTTTAGTTGCTTTAGATTCAGGAAGTTCGACAAGTAAGAAGAAGTAATCCGGGAAATCCAGAAGAGGTAATCCCAAAATTCCAGGAGATTGTTTTCTCTGGTGAATTTTGGCCAATGCGTGGAGCTATCGCTGGATTCGCGGAGAAATTCTCAACCTAGGTGTTTGGGCTCGCGATACGATAGAGAACTCAAAGTAACGATTAATGAGGCAACGAAGGGCAGGTGATGAAATGGTTAAGGAGATAGGGCGTAAATTGATTGCCCAGAATAAGAGTGCTCGCCATGACTATTTCATCGAGGATGTCTGGGAATGCGGAATCATGCTCACGGGCACCGAAGTGAAGTCGCTTCGGGCTGGAAGAGCATCTCTCATTGATGGCTTTGCGATGATGAATCACGGCGAGCTCTGGTTGAGCAATGTTCATATTCCTGAGTACACCGAGGGAACGTGGAATAACCACACGCCGCGACGAGATCGCAAACTCTTGATGCATAAGAAGGAGATCGACAAGATCGCCGGCATTATCAAACAGGGTGGTCTGACCTTGGTGCCACTTTCCCTCTACTTTAAAGATGGAAAAGCAAAGGTCGAATTGGCTCTCGCCAAGGGTAAGAAGGCGCATGACAAGCGCAATACCTTGAAGGAGAAAGAGGCGAATCGCGAGATGACCCGCGAACTCTCACGACGGAACTCGGGAAAGAACTAGCGCTCGATCTCAATCGACCGGCGAACTCTCACGACGGAACTCCGGGAAGAACTAGCGCTCGGTCTCAATCGACCCGCGAACTCTCACGACGGAACTCGGGGAAGAACTAGCGCTCGGTCTCAATTGACCCGCGAACTCTCACTCAGGACTTTTGACTCCGAGTAGTTGCATTGCCGCTACAAAATTATTGATTAACGCCGATGACCCGCGCTGGCTTACACTTAGGGGCAACCTAACCCCTGGGGGTGAACGGTCTCGACTTTAGATGTTGGGGCAGAGGAAGCGGGCCGAGGAAGCCGGGATGATCTCGTTAACCAATAACCCTGGCAAAACTATAAGCGCCAGTACAACTGCCGCTGATTTCTCACTCGCTGCTTAAGCGATAGAAATCCGTTAGACCGAGTGCGCCTTCGACTCGGAGCCTAGCGTCGCTAGAAGGCTTACCTTGATGCAATGTTGCGGGTGTATCCGGGGAAATTAACTGCAAATGAGTTCGTTGACTACATGTTCGCGTGAGAGTCAGGACTGAGAAGACGTTTAGCGGACTACGCCCGTAGAAGCTCTGTGTCAGTACTAGAGGACCCGGGTTCGATTCCCGGCACCTCCACTAAAGAAGACCAGCTCAGCAATGAGTTGGTCTTCTGCCATTTGGCGTGAGCTCAGAAATAAATTGGACTCAACAAATAGGCGCCAGCTCAAATATGAGTTGGCGCTTATTTGTTAGGTGGGGCAGGGAATCTTGGGAATCCCTGCCCCACTTCATAACTAGTTCAACTTCAGAGGGCTACTTTTTCGGCCCAAATCGACTATTTAGTGATTACGACTTTCAAAGCCTTAGTTTCTGCCGCTCTTCCGAATGTGTCATATGCATCAAGGAATTGATCGAAGGTGAATCGATGGGTAACCATCTTGCCCGCTGGCAACTTCTTGCTCTCGACCAACTTGAGAAGCATTGGGGTCGTATTTGTATTTACCAGACCCATACTTACGAAGACATTTTGAATCCATAGTTTCTCTAGATGGAGAACTACTTCCTTGCCATG
>CAIZHC010000155.1 GCA_903932705.1 uncultured Actinomycetes bacterium
CCACACTCATCTGTGCTTCGTCGCCAGCGAGCATTTGGTTACACAGAAGAAGAACTGCGCATCATTATCGCCCCAATGGCGAAGAATGGTGCAGAGCCACTTGGATCAATGGGAACTGATAGCCCAATCGCAGCGCTCTCTGAAAAGCCACGTCTGCTCTTTGATTACTTTGCACAACTCTTTGCTCAAGTAACAAATCCACCTCTCGATGCAATTCGTGAAGAATTGGTTACTAGCCTCGGGCAAACAATCGGTGCGGAATCAAACCTGCTCAATCCATCAGCAGATTCGTGCCGTCAGATTTCACTGGATTTCCCAGTGATAGATAATGATGAACTTGCAAAGATTATTCACGTCAATGCAGATGGTGAACATCCCAACTTTGATACTCACGTTGTTCGCGGTCTCTTCCCAGCACTTGGTGGGGGAGAAGCTCTTCGTGATCGGATTGAAGAGATTCGCGCCGAAGTCTCTGAGGCAATTTCACATGGTGCTCGCATCATCGTGCTCTCCGATAGAGATGGCGATAGCGAAGAGGCACCAATCCCAACTTTGCTGTTAACCGCAGCTGTACATCACCACCTCATTCGCGAGAAGACTCGTACTCGCGTGAGCTTAGTTATCGAGAGTGGAGAGGTTCGCGAAGTTCACCATGTTGCACTTCTCGTGGGCTTTGGCGCATCAGCAGTAAATCCATACCTTGCCATGGAGAGCGCCGAAGATTTAGTGCGTCAGGGCGTCATCACCGGCATCACTCCTGAGAAGGCTGTTGCTAACCTCATTAAATCTTTGGGCAAGGGTGTGCTGAAGGTGATGTCGAAGATGGGCATTTCAACAATCGCTTCTTATCACGGCGCTCAAGTCTTTGAGGCAATTGGTCTTTCCAGCGAAGTTGTCGATGAGTATTTCACTGGCTTAACTTCACGACTCGGTGGAGTTTCGCTGGAGACCTTGGCTGAGGAGACAATCAAGCGTCACCACATCGCATATCCACCAATGGGTGAAATTCCTGGAACGAAGAAGCTTCCTATCGGTGGTGAATACCAATGGCGCCGCGAGGGAGAACCTCACCTCTTCAATCCTGAGACGGTATTTAAGTTGCAGCATGCAACTCGCGCCAAGCGTTATGACATCTTTAAGCAGTACACCACCTTGGTGGATGATCAATCAAAGAACTTGATGACCTTGCGCGGACTCTTCACCTTTAAAGAGGGAGTTCGTCGCCCCATCTCTATCGATGATGTTGAACCTGCATCAGCAATCATTAAGCGCTTTGCAACTGGAGCCATGTCTTATGGATCCATCTCGCAAGAGGCGCACGAGACCCTTGCGATCGCCATGAACCGCCTTGGCGGAAAGTCCAATACCGGCGAGGGCGGAGAAGATCCTGCACGTAATACCCCTGATGCAAATGGAGATTCACGTCGTTCAGCGATCAAACAGGTTGCATCTGGACGTTTTGGTGTAACCAGTGAATATCTCGTGAGCGCTGATGATATTCAAATCAAGATGGCGCAAGGTGCCAAGCCTGGCGAAGGTGGACAGCTTCCTGGAAACAAGGTTTATCCATGGATTGCACAGGTTCGCTATTCGACTCCTGGTGTTGGTCTTATCTCACCACCGCCACACCACGATATCTATTCAATTGAAGATCTTGCTCAACTCATCCACGATCTCAAGAACGCAAATAAGAATGCGCGAGTTCATGTGAAGCTAGTGGCTGAAGTTGGAGTTGGAACCGTTGCTGCTGGTGTCTCCAAGGCCCACGCAGATGTAGTTCTGATCTCTGGCCATGATGGTGGTACGGGTGCGTCACCTCTTACATCCCTCAAGCATGCTGGTGCACCGTGGGAGTTGGGGCTTGCTGAAACACAACAGACCTTGATGCTCAATGGTTTGCGCGATCGCATCGTTGTTCAAGTTGATGGACAGATGAAGACTGGCCGCGATGTGGTTATCGGAGCGCTACTTGGCGCCGAAGAGTTTGGTTTTGCAACTGCTCCACTCGTTGTATCTGGTTGTGTCATGATGCGCGTCTGCCATCTCGATACCTGCCCAGTTGGTGTAGCAACTCAAAATCCAGAGTTGCGCAAGCGTTTCTCCGGAAAACCTGAATTCGTTGAAACCTTCTTTGAATATATTGCTGAAGAAGTTCGTGAACTTTTGGCGAAGCTGGGCTTCCGCTCCATTGAAGAGGCGATCGGACAAGTTGAACTCCTTGATACTCGCGATGCCATTGACCACTGGAAGGCGAGCGGACTTGATCTTGCTCCACTTCTTAAGGCTCCGCTCTTTGCTGGTTCACGGAAGAACACTGAGGTTCAAGATCACGGCTTAGCTGCGGCTCTTGATAATAAGTTAATTGAACTCGCTGCACCCGCACTTACGAGCGGGGAGGCTATCCATCTCGAGCTTCCGGTACGCAATGTAAATCGCACAGTTGGAACAATGTTGGGTGCAGAGATCACTCGTAAGTATGGGGGAGCAGGTCTTCCTGAGAACACAATTGATATCTCACTTCATGGTTCTGCCGGACAATCGCTCGGGGCATTTATTCCACGTGGTCTTACCTTGCGACTCTATGGCGATACCAACGACTATGTGGGTAAGGGTTTATCAGGCGGTCGCGTAATTATTCGACCGGATGAGAAGGCCTCATTCCCATCGCAGAACAATGTGATTGCTGGAAATACGATTGGTTATGGCGCAACGAGTGGCGAGATCTTCATCCGCGGCATGGTTGGAGAACGCTTCTGCGTGCGCAACTCCGGTGCCAGCGTTGTTGTTGAAGGCGTTGGTGATCACGGTTGTGAGTACATGACTGGTGGAGTTGCTATGGTTCTTGGAGCAACAGGTCGTAACTTTGGCGCTGGAATGTCTGGTGGTGTGGCATTTGTTCTTGATCTAGATAGCAGACTTGTTAATCCAGATATGGTCGATGTCCTCACCCTTACTCCTGCCAGAGCGCAGCAAGCAAGAGAGTTGATCTCTAAATTTGCCGCCGAGACGGGTTCAATCGTCGCCGCACAATTGCTCTCAAATTGGGAGATCGAATCTGCACGTATTTCTCTGGTCATGCCACGCGATTATGCAAAGGTCTTGGCCGCCATGGAACGTGCAGAACGTGAAGGTCTTAATGTCGATGAAGCAGTAATGGAGGCGACCCGTGGCTGATCCAAAGGGATTTCTAACAACC
>CAIZHC010000156.1 GCA_903932705.1 uncultured Actinomycetes bacterium
GGACATGGCTGGGGCTTTGGAGATGGTTTTGATCACCGTGGTTTTGGAATGCACCATAGATTTGATGGGATTACCAGTCAGCCTCAACCAGGAGATTCAACAACTGATCAAGGCATGATGGGTGGATTTGGTTACGCCACTCCAGATTCATCGGGTACCACAAATAACGGTTAAGCAGGAACTTTAATCCGCTCAATATCTAAGAAGTGAGCTAGTACCCCGCTACCGATTAGCGCAGTGGCGGGGAATAGCAGCGCAACGGGTAGACCAAAAAGCCCGGCTAGGGAAGAGATTGTGAATCTGCCAATAAAGAATCCAGTAGATGCAATCACCGCAAGCCTTGTGAGCGCTCTCGCAGTTGGAATACCAGGAATACTCCCGGCCACTGATACATACGACGGCGGCATAGGTGCAACGCCAAGGCCCAAGATCGCGTAGGCAACACACATAACGGCGAGAGCTGAGTAATTGTGATGCGTACGTAGCGAATTGGCGAGAAGTAGCCCCACTAAATAACCCGAGCCACCCAATAAACCGCCAACCCGGATGACTGCTGGAATTCCAAATTTATCAATCAGCCGGCCGACTGAAAATCGTCCAATGATCTGCGCGAGTACAAAGCAGGTATATCCCAGAGTATTTACGCCAATCGGAATCCGCAGATCCTCCCGCAAATAGATTGAAGACCAATCGCCAACTGAAGTTTCTGCGATAGTTGCAAGGAAGGAACCAATTGCAACCATCCAGATAAAATTCTTTATCTCAAGAGGAATTGCTTGATCGTGCTTTACCTCTGAGTTCGTAGCGGCATCATGATGATCAGCAGAGAAGGGGAGAAGGGCCTTAGAAACGATGTAACAACCAAAGAGGGCAATCAGCGAGTTACCCAGTAAGTGCCACTCCACTGGAACGTATTTTGCAATCGCACCGGCTGCGAATGAGGCACTACATGCGCCAATCGACCATGCCCCGTGGAATGAAGGCATGAGCGATCGCCCGATACTCTCTTGAATCATTGAGCCTTGCGAGTTACATGCAATATTCATGAGAGCATAACTAGCACCTGCCACGAATGCGACGAGTGGGATTTCCCAGATTCGGTTAACAAACCCATAAGCGGTTTGGGATGCCGCGATGCCGACCATAATTAATTGCGCGGTTTTGCGAGTGCCTATCTTGCGGCTGAGGCGTGAACCAAAGAAGTTTCCGAATATAGAGCCAAGATTTCCGACCATAATGCAATAGCCAAAGATTGCATCAGAGGTGTGGGCGTGGCCCTTGATTTCTGCAAAACGAGCAGACGTTGCTGCTACGGCTACCCCCATAAAGAAGAAGGTTGCTCGAAGTCCCCACTTGGCTCGGTCTATTCGTTGCATAGTTGGAGCCGTCACATTCGTAACTTAGTCCATGCGCCAATCTTTATTGAGTTATGCGCTAATTTTCTCACATGGCCGAATTCATTTATTACTGCGGGACGATGGACAGCGGAAAATCAACCCTCGCCCTGCAAACTGCTCACAACCGAAAGAGTCGCGGCCTGGAAGGCTTGATCCTCACCAATCGCGATCGCGGTGGTAGTGGAGTGATTACAAGTCGTTTGGGATTGCAAGCAGTTGCGCATGAAGTAAGCCCAGATTTCGATATCTTTAATTACATCGTTACAGAGCGCGCGCATGGTCGTAAGATTGAATATGTCATCTGCGATGAGACACAATTCTTTGAGAGAGAACATATCGAGCAATTAGCGCGCGTCGTTGATGAGTTAGGTATTGATGTCTTTGCCTTTGGCATCCTGACTGACTTTCGCACCAAACTATTTCCAGGTTCTGAGCGCCTTATTGAACTGGCAGATCGCGTACTTCCATTGCAAGTTGAAGCTCTCTGTTGGTGTGGAGCTCGTGCGACTCACAATGCTCGCGTTGCGAATGGAGTTATGGTTACCGAAGGTGATCAAATCTTGCCTGGCGATGTTGGAACTCCTCAAACCATTGGCTATGAAGTTCTCTGCCGCAAGCACCATATGCAGAAGGTGAATTCAGCCCGCTCTCACTAAACAATCAGGGAGTTCTTGCGAGTTTCTTGAGAACTATCCTCATTTCATAGACTCCCACTCCATGGCCTCTTAAAATTAGCCATGACCAGTAGCGAAGTTGCTGAAATAGCGCAGAGCAAGACTGAGCATCGCTTTCGCGGAGATATTCAAGGTTTACGTGGAATAGCAGTTGGACTTGTTCTCTTATTTCACGCAGGTGTGCCTGGCTTTAAGGGCGGCTTCGTAGGAGTAGATATCTTCTTTGTTCTCAGCGGATATTTGATCACTGGCAATTTGATGCGGGAAATCGAGCGCACCGGCCAAATCAGTTTTCGAGAATTTTATGCCAGGCGAATCAGGCGCTTGCTTCCAGCATCTCTCTTTGTTCTGCTTGTAACTCTCATAGCTGCAGCAATCTGGTTCCCTCCTCTTCTGCTTCCAGGATTAGCACTGGATATATCTAGCGCAGGGCTTTACATCTCAAATCTCGACTTCGCAGTACGAGCAACTGACTATTTTTCAACCTCAGTCATTCCTTCTCCGGTTCTTCACTTTTGGTCACTTGGCGTTGAGGAGCAGTTCTACCTATTTTGGCCTCTCTTGTTAATGGTTGTCACGCTGCGAAAGAGGTTCCTCTCTCTTCAAGTATTGCTTTTATCTCTCGCTGTATTTGTCGCATCACTCTCTTTTGCCAATTGGTTGCTTCCGAGAAATCAACCTTGGGCCTTTTTCTCTTTTCCTACTCGCGCATGGGAATTGATACTCGGTGCGCTACTTGCGAGTGCTGGCGGTTTGATTTCAAGAATTCCTCAAGCGCTCTCATGGGTAAGTGGGGCGTTGGGAATTGCGATGGTGATTTACTCGGGATTAACTCAAGATGATCCACTTCGATTCCCGGGTACTTCTGCCTTACTTCCAACTCTCGGTGCATTCTTAATAATTTTTGCAGGATCAGCCCTGAAACCGGCACTTCCATCACGGTCACTTGCAAACAAACCTCTGGAGGCTCTCGGCAAGGTGAGCTATTCGCTCTACTTGTGGCACTGGCCAGTTCTGGTAATTCCTCAAGTGATTGCGATGGGCAGACTCTCGCTCGTAACCCGAATCGCTCTTGCACTTCTCTCAGTTCTCTTGGCAGCTCTAACAGAGAGATACATTGAGAGACCATTTAGAGGTGGATTTATTATTACCTTGAAACCACTTCGCAATATCGCGATAGCTGGAATTGTCGCTTCACTTCTTGCCGTGGTTGCCTTTGGAGTTGATTATGCGGCAACTGGAGATCTTAGAAACAAGAAGATTTCATCCAGCGCCTCTGATCAACGAAAGTTTATCGATTCACTTTCCTTGAAGAGCACACCTATTAATACTGTTCCAGCGCGAGCCGCAACGTTAGATTTTCCGGTTCCAGCAGATCTTGAGCCCGATTTGCTCAATGCAGATAAGGATCGACCAATCACATACACCGACCGTTGCCATACCCAAATGAATCTCAAAGCCTCCACGCAACCGTGCATTTATGGAGATACTGCATCGACAACCGAGATTGTGCTCTTTGGAGATAGCCATGCACTCTCCTGGTTCCCAGCGATTAACCAAGTGGCTAAAGAGACGCATTGGAAATTGCTCTCTCTAACAATGTCCGCTTGCTCCGCATCTGATATTCCGGCATACAATCCAAGCACCGGTTCACTTATGAAGAATTGTCCGATCTGGCGCAAGGCTTCCATTCAAAGGATTATCGCCGCTCACCCATATTTAATACTCGTTGCATCCACAAGTGGCTTTGCAACGACGGTTAATAGCGTTCTCTCTAAAGGCGCTGCTAGAGCTGCAATATTTACTGCAGGAATGAAGAGAACTCTTACCCAATTAAAGAGCAGTGGGGCAAAGGTTATGTTGATCTCTGACACTCCAGCCCTTGATAAGGATCCACTCGTATGTTTATCCGCTCACCCCAAGAGCACTTTGGCCTGTGCAACCCCAGTGGCTGATGCGATTTCGAATGATTGGATTGCTATTGAATCTCAGATTGCTTCGAGTAACTCAATTCCGCTCATCAAGCCTCAGATGTGGGTCTGCCCAACCAATCCTTGTCCGGTCGTTATAGGCAAAATCCTTACCTACTTTGACACAGGTCATATGACGGCAACATTTTCGCAAGCTCTAGCTGGAAGGTTAAAGAGTGCTATTACTTCGGCGCTCGTTCCCGCCACTAAGTAAGGGAAGTGGTTTTGGTCTACCGTAGCACTATGCCAACTCGCCTCTTTCATACCTCAGAGGTTGAGCATCGCTACATTGGCGAAAGTCCCATCAAGACCCTTCTCTACCTCTTTGAAGAGCAAAAGGTTCGAGTCTTACTTGCCTTTATCTTCTTCTGTATCAAGCACTCACCAACCTGGGTTATTCCACTTCTGACCGCGAATACGATTGATGTAATCGCTTCACATAAGAGCCTCTCTCGGCTCGGAATCAATATTGCAATCCTGATAGTGGTTACCATTCAAAACTGGCCAATGAACCTTCTTTATGTGAAGTTTCAAAGTAAGGCGATTCGCGAGGTAGAAAACCGATTGCGCTCCGCACTCGTGGAGCGAATGCAGCAACTCACTATGGGCTTCTATTTGAAATCAAATGCAGGCGTCTTGCAGACCAAAATTGTGCGCGATGTTGAGAATATTGAACAGATGGTTCGTAGCCTTTCAGATGGTGGTTCCACCGCTATTAACGGCGTTGTTGGAGCTATTTTGATTACTGCAATCAAGGTGCCGCTCTTTCTTCCATTCTTCTTAGTTCTAGCTCCTCTGATTGCAATCTTCATTTCAAAGCTGCGATTCAAGCTTCGAAGTCGCAATGAGGAATTCCGCGGTGAGATTGAGGAGATGTCGGCTCGAGTCAATGAGATGACAACCTTGATGCCAATTACTAGAGCGCATGGCCTTGAGCAATCCGCCCTTCAAACGATGTACGACTCCTTCGGTAACGTGAAGCGTGCCGGCCTCCGCCTCGACATATTCAATGCAAAATTCAACGCACTGGCTTGGGTAACTTTCCAATTGGCAAACATTCTCTGCCTCGGAGTTGCAAGTTACTGCGCTCTCAAGGGAAAGTTTGGAGTGACCATAGGAGATGTCGTTCTCCTAACTTCATTCTTCGGGCAGTTAATTGGATCGGTAATTCTCCTTTCCAGTCTTATGCCTCAAATAGCAAAAGGTTTCGCCTCAATTCGTTCTCTTGGCGAAGTTCTTGAATCCCCGGATGTTGAAGCCAATGCGAATAAACCTCAAATGCCATCAGTTGGCGGTGCTGTGAATTTCAGCAATGTCTCATATAAGTATCCGAGCGCGCCTCGAAATGCGATTGAAAATATAAGCCTTGTGGCTAAGCCCGGTCAGATGATCGCTTTAGTTGGTCCATCTGGTTCAGGAAAATCAACGTTCATCAATTTAGTAATTGGATTCCTTCGTCCGCAAAAAGGAGAGATTTCGATTGATGGTCATGATCTCTCTAAATTTGATTTACGTACCTATAGGCGTCACATCTCAGTTGTTCCGCAGGAGTCAGTACTTTTTGAGGGAAGCGTGAGGGACAATGTTACATACGGAATGGGATCTGTTCCCGATAAAAAAGTTACCGATGCGCTGATTGCCGCTAATGCACTTGAGTTTGTAATTGAATTGCCAGAAGGCGTTGATACCTTGGTTGGCGAACGCGGTGCAAGAATTTCTGGCGGACAGAAACAGAGACTTGCTATCGCTCGAGCACTCATCCGAGATCCGAGAATTCTGATTCTTGATGAAGCTACATCGGCTCTTGATTCCCAATCCGAGAGCACAATTCAGATTGCACTAGAGACTCTCATGAAAAATCGAACAACATTTGTAGTTGCGCATCGCCTATCAACTGTTCGTAAGGCCGATATAATTTTGGTCTTAGATAAAGGCGTGTTAGTTGAGCAAGGGGTGCATGCGGATCTAGTTTCAGCAGGCGGGCTCTACCAGCAACTCTTTGAAGCCCAGACCTTCCGCAACGATTAATTCCGCCTCGCTAGCGCCAATTGAGGCCTCATGGCTCCGGATTATTAGCCCTCCCAAAATAAGGTAATCTACGCAGGCTGCTTCAAAGATAGCCCTGGCGGGTTGCCCGAGCGGCCAATGGGAGGGGACTGTAAATCCCCCGGCTCTGCCTTCGAAGGTTCAAATCCTTCACCCGCCACCATCAGATAAACTTCATTTATAGGGGTTTTAGACCTTAATTCCTCTTACCTCGGACCGCCGATTCAAGTTTGGTTGAACTAGTTCGAGAATGGGTCTTAGAACTCCAAGCACTTTGATGAAGTCGTTCAAAGCCGTCGAGCAGCAGGTCGAGGGCGAATTCAAATTCAAATTGATCATCGCAACCCTGGGTAGTTCTCGTTTCATCAGGGTGATCGGCGGCTGTCGCCATTTCAATAATGTTTGGGTACCGGGCGGCAAAATGCGCAAACATAGCGGCTTGTTCTGCTGGATCATTAGGAGAAGCAGGCGTTGGAAAAACCTCTTGAATAAATCCCCACATCCTGCTGCCGAGGGCATGCATTGCATGGTGCGTTAGATCTAAAGAGAAACCTGCCTTTATAAATATTCCAACAAGTGAATCCATGTAATCAAGCACAACGGGTGATGCACTTTGGCGTGACTCAATGACGTGTGGAGCCCATGGGTGTCTGAGGAGCGCTTGGCGCGCAGAGAGGATTCGATGGCGTAAGGCGCTCTTCCACTCAAAGTCGGCGGGTAGAGGTTCGATTTCCAGGAGGATGGCATTGATCATCTCATCGAGAAGCTCATCCTTGTTGGAGACATGTTTATACAAGGCCATAGGAACAACTCCAAGGTCTTGGGCGAGATTGCGCATGCTCACAGCATCAATCCCAGATTCATCTGCGAGTCGGACTCCAGCTCGCGCGACCCTTTCACGGTTAAGGGGGGTTCGAGGGCTCGCGCCCTTTGGGGGAGTTGACATGTGTACATCGTACACCTACAGTTCAGTTACTCAAGGTGTACAGCGTACGCCTAACTGACTCGGAAGGTTCTCATGATTAATACAAGAAATTCGGCTCGAGCCGCTGGCGTTTTCTACCTCATCACCTGGATTACCTCAATTCTCGGCCTCGCCCTCTACGGCCCCATTCTCAATCACACCACTTACCAATTTGGATCAATCGCCCCGGGGCATATCAAAACCGGAGCCTTTTTAGAGATTCTTGCTGCACTAGCAAATATCGGTACCTCATTAGCTCTCTATCCGATCGTTAAGCGAGCGAGTTCAAGCTTCGCTCTTGGTTATGTCGTCCTTCGTACCTTAGAGGCGAGCATCATGATGGTCGGCGTTCTTCCACTTTTAGCTCTTCTCACCATGAATCAAGATCTGCCACATACAGCCGGCGCGCGAGGAATCCAAAGCGCGCTCATCGCGATCCATAACTTCTCCTTTATCGTGGGTCCGGGATTGATCTGCGGAGTCAACACAATGACCTTGGCCTTCGCTCTTCATCGCTCTGGTCTAGTTGCCCGCTTTATCCCTCGACTCGGACTCTTTGGTGGAGCCCTCGTATTTGTATCTGCGACTCTCCAACTCTTTGGCACAATTCACCAAGTTTCTAACGCCACAGTACTTATGACGATTCCAGTTTTCGCCTGGGAAATTTCCCTCGCGAGCTTCCTCTTCTTTAAGGGATTCAAGCCTGCGGCTCTCAATAAGTTAGATCTAGTCACAACGTCAAGTACTTCAACTATGCAGGAGCTAGTTCACGCCAAGTAGTCATTAGTAGAAGCAAGTCGGAGAGCTCAATACATATCTTGCTTGAGCCCTCCGATCTATTGCACTGATTATCCGCTCTCAACTACTTCTCAAACTGCACATTCATTCTCTACCAGTAGAATTTCAACCTATTCATTAGCGCAATTCGACAAATAATTAAGGGACTCATGAAGGCACTTGGCCGCTTCGCATTCCGCAAGAAATACTATGTAATTGGATTTTGGTTGATCGCTCTCTTTGGCGTCACCGCAATCGCCCAATCTGTGGGATCAAGCTTCAGTGATTCATTCACCTTATCGGGCACAGAATCCACAAAGGCGCTCACCTTGTTGGGCAAAGCCTTTCCCGGCCAAGCTGGAGATACTGAAACTATTGTTTTTCACGTCAAGAGTGGGTCTATCAATGATCCTGAGATAAAGACTGCAATGCAATCCGTCTTTACCAAGGTAGCAGGTATTAAATCTGTTGGCGTTGTGAAGT
The DNA here is from genome assembly GCA_903932705.1 of uncultured Actinomycetes bacterium. Classification (GTDB taxonomy): domain Bacteria; phylum Actinomycetota; class Actinomycetes; order Nanopelagicales; family Nanopelagicaceae; genus PALSA-747. The sequence continues at coordinate 8,312 of CAIZHC010000156.1, forward strand.
CTCCCTACGATCCAAGTAATGCAATTCAGGTAAGCAAAGATCTCCAGACCGCATACGCACCGGTGATATTTTCAGTTAATGCACGACTGCTTAAGAATTCTGATGTGCAATCACTTGTTGATATTGGAAAGGCCGCCACAACATCTAACCTTGAAGTTGAATTTGGTGGACAAGCCGTCGGCCAATTAAATGCTCCAAAGGGCAGCCCTGGAGAGATCATTGGAATCTTCGCTGCGGGAATTATTTTGTTTATCTCCTTCGGTTCATTCTTTGCGATGCTCTTGCCGCTAGGTGTTGCCTTGCTAGCCCTGGGTACCGCTTCTGGAATTGTTACCTTGTTAACTCATGCAATTGGTATTGCAAGCTTCGCTCCAATCCTCGGTTCACTCATTGGGCTCGGAGTTGGAGTTGATTACGCACTCTTCATTGTTTCTCGCTATCGCCGTGAAATTTTGCGTGGTGTAGAACCTGAAGACGCTGCGGCAAAATCAATTGATACATCCGGCCGCGCAGTCCTCTTCGCTGGCGCGACCGTTTGTATTGCCTTATTGGGACTATTTGTACTTCGACTTTCATTCTTAAATGGCGTAGCAATTGCAGCTTCGACAACAGTGCTTGTCACTATGGCAGCTTCACTTACCTTGTTACCCGCTCTCTTCGGAGTAATGAAGCGTCGGGTGCACTCACGTCGCTCCCGCAAGAGCATTGACTCGGGAACCGTGAAAGACCATGAGCAGAGCATTTGGGCTCGCTGGTCGCGTTCTGTTGCCAAGGCACCTCGTGCACTGACGCTCGTTGCGATAGCAATTATTGTTCTTCTTGCAGTTCCTTTCTTCTCACTTCACTTAGGTTCATCTGATCAAGGAAATAACCCAAAGGGAACCACAACTCGATCGGCATATGACTTGCTTGCAACCGGATTTGGTCCAGGCTCAAATGGACCACTACAGGTCTTGGCAGAAATAAAGTCTCCTGCAGATAAGCAATCTCTCGAATCTGTAGCAGCCGTTTTGGCGACCACTCCTGGCGTCGTTGCGGTGAGTCCGGTAGTTACATCTAGTGATGGCAGTGTTGGACTTATTCAAGTTGTTCCATCTACGGGTCCGCAAGATATTAAGACAAGTGAACTCATTAAATCGCTTCGATCGACGGTAATCCCTAAAGCTTTAGCGGGTAGCTCGACAGTAATTTATGTCGGTGGGTTAACTGCTATCTTTGATGATTTTGCAACAGTTATCAGCGGGAAGTTGCCACTGTTTATTGGTGTAATTATCTTGCTAGGTTGTCTGTTACTGCTGCTGGCGTTCCGAAGTTTGGTGATTCCGTTGACTGCAGGAATTATGAACCTCTTTGCAGCAGGTGCTTCTTTTGGCATTGTCGTTGCAATGTTCCAGTGGGGTTGGGGCGAAAAGCTGCTCAACATTGGGTCAGGTCCTATTGAGGCATTCTTGCCGGTCATCATGTTGGCAATTCTCTTTGGACTATCAATGGATTACCAAGTCTTCCTGGTGAGCCGAATGCATGAAGAGTGGGTGCATACCAAAGAGAATGGCAAGGCAGTGATTGTTGGGCAGACCGAGACAGGTCGCATCATTACCTCCGCAGCTTTGATCATGATTACCGTCTTCTCATCTTTCGTCTTCGGCGGAGAAAAGGTAATCAAAGAGTTTGGCATAGGACTCGCCTCTGCGGTCTTCATAGATGCCTTTGTGCTGCGAACCATCCTGGTTCCCGCGCTCATGCACCTCTTCGGAAACTCCAATTGGTGGATTCCACAGTGGCTAGATAAGCACTTGCCACATCTCTCCGTAGATCCTGCCGACTCCGAGGAGGAGTTAGTTTAGATTTAGTATCCAAAACTATTGGGAACATTTCACACAATATCTTTGTTTACCACCTCACTAAGCGCTAATTATTAATTAGATTGGCGCATCAAGGTTCGGGGGCGGTTCATATGAAGCACGAAGAAGTCTCATCTATTAAGCCAGATGGTTCGTTATATCCCTATCAGGTTAACGATGCCAGATTGCGCGAAGAACTCGACCCCCTCTCATACCAAGTTTTACGACAAGCCGGTACTGAGGGAGCTTTCACTGGGGAGTATGAAAATACCGAGACCGAGGGTGTTTATTCCTGCAAGGTTTGTTCCCAAGAACTCTTTAGGAGCGAGACCAAGTTTCACTCTGGATGCGGATGGCCATCTTTCTATGCACCAAAGGATTCTGATGCCGTCGTATTGATTGAAGATAGATCCTTTGGAATGCGACGTGTCGAAGCGCGTTGTGCCAACTGTGGATCCCATCTGGGACATGTGTTTAAAGGTGAGGGATATGACGTGCCAACAGACGAGCGCTGGTGCATTAATTCCGTTTCACTCAAACTTGAAGCCAAGAAATAATCGAGAGAGCGAGCAGATTAGATGTCAGCAAAACTTAAGGTAATCGGCGCTTCATGGTGTCCAGATTGTAAACGAGCTAAAACTTTTCTTGGACAACACCGGATTGAGTTTGATTGGGTCGATATGGAAACCGATCCAACAGCTCAAGCAGAGGTGGAAAGAATCAATGATGGTAAGCGGATTATTCCGACCATCATATTTCCTGATGGTTCAATTCTCACCGAGCCATCCAATGATGAGCTTGCGGAGAAACTTGGGATTATTCGAGAAGCATCAATGGATTCTTACGATGTCTTGATTGCTGGCGGTGGGCCAACGGCACTTACAACTGCGATCTATGCTGCCCGAGAAAACCTCAAAGTGCTTATCGTTGAGAAATCTGCTGTTGGTGGTCAAGCGGGAGTAACTGAGAGATTTGATAACTATCCAGGTTTTCCTGATGGAATCGGTGGGGCAGAGCTCGCAGGTCGCTTTGAGTTACAAGCAAAGAGGTATGGCGTCGAAATACTTCAAGCGGTAGGAGTTGATTCCTTTAAAGAGGTTGATAACTCAGAAGGTTATGCTGGATTAGATGTAACTCTTTCAACCGGGGCAGTCGTACAAACCCGTGTTCTTCTCGTTGCAACTGGTTCCACATATCGTCGCACCGGAGCAGAGGGCGAGGCAGATTTGATTGGAGCAGGAATTCATTTCTGCGCGACATGTGATGGACCTTTCTATAAGGGTGCGGATGAAGTTGTCGTCTTGGGTGGCGGAAACTCTGGACTCGAGGAGGGTTTATTCCTTACGCAATTTGCCAACCATGTGACTGTGATTGAGCGAGGGGGTGAACTCCGTGGCTCCAAACTCTTGCAAGATAAGGTCTATTCACATCCCAAGATGACCGTAAAACTCAATGAAGCGGTACAAGCTTTTATCGCTAACGATGCGGGTCAACTTGCTGGAGTCGAGTTGGAAAATTTGCTTACACAAGAACGCAGTACTCACCATGCGAAGGGTGCATTCGTATTTATCGGTTTAGATCCAAATACTGAGTGGCTCGGTGGCTCGGTGGAATTAGATGAACGCAAATTTGTCGCCACAGATCAGATGTTCAATACATCAGCTCGAGGTGTATTTGCGGCCGGTGATGTGCGCAGTGGTTCCACGAAGCAGTTAGCTTCTGCGGTAGGTGAAGGGGCAGCGGCTGCGATCCAAATCCGTTACTTCCTGGATAAATTAGAGAAGTAATAAGAAAGACCCCCACACCACATAAGCTGCGGGGGTCTTTTCATTCACTTCTAGATATCGAAGCGGTCCAAATTCATAACTTTGGTCCATGCCTTAGCAAAGTCGTGTACAAACTTCTCCTGGGCATCGCCACTCGCATAAACCTCAGCAAGTGCGCGCAGGACTGAGTGTGACCCGAAGACCAGATCTGTACGAGTTGCGCTCCACTTAATTGCGCCTCTCTTGGTATCGCGACCTTCAAATGATTCCGCCGCCTCACTCTTTGCGTTCCATCCTGTTTCAATATCGAGAATGTTCACAAAGAAGTCATTGGTGAGGGTTCCCGGAACCTTGGTGAGAACTCCATCGTTTGAGTTCTTGGAATTTGCTCCAAGTACACGTAGTCCACCAACCAACACAGTCATCTCTGGGGCGGTGAGAGTAAGTAGAGATGCCTTATCAACGAGCAAAAACTCCGCCGGGTGATAATTACTTCCCTTTACAAAGTTTCGGAAGCCATCAGCTAGCGGTTCAAGAACCTTAAATGATTCAACATCAGTCTGCTCTTGAGTTGCATCTGTACGACCAGGGAGGAATGGAAGTGAAATATTCACCCCGGCAGCGCTGGCGGCCTCTTCCACTCCAGTGTTGCCCGCCAAAACAATGAGATCAGCTAAAGAAACTTTCACATCATCATGAGAAGAGTTGAAGCTGTCTTGAATACTTTCGAGAATCGCTAGAACCTGGGCTAACTCAGTTGGGTCATTCGCCTCCCAACTGCGTTGTGGCTCAAGACGGATGCGTGCGCCATTTGCTCCACCTCGCTTATCTGTTCCTCGGAAAGTAGAAGCAGAAGCCCAAGCAGTTTTCACGCGTTGAGAAATCGTTAAACCTGAGACGAGCACTGCAGCTTTTAATTCCGATACCTGGTCAGAATTGATAAGGGGAAGAACCTTTGCAGGAAGTGGATCTTGCCAAATGAGTTCTTCGCTAGGAACTAATTCGCCGAGATAGCGTGAGATAGGGCCCATATCGCGGTGGGTCAGTTTGAACCAGGCGCGAGCGAAGGCATCAGCTAATTGCTCTGGGTTAGCGTGGAATCGGCGAGAGATCACTTCATATGCTGGATCAACGCGCAGTGCTAAATCGCTGGTAAGCATTACAGGTGCGTGCTTCTTGGTTGGATCATGCGCATCAGGAACGGCATGTGAGGCTAAGCCATCTTTGGGAATCCATTGAGTAGCTCCAGCAGGGCTCTTCGTCTGCTCCCATTCAAAACCGAAGAGAACATCAAAGTAGGAGCTGTCCCAAGCGATCGGAGTTGGTGTCCAAGCGCCTTCAAGTCCGCTGGAAATAGTGTCGCCCGCATTTCCAGTTCCAAAAGCGTTCTTCCATCCAAGACCCATCTCTTCAATAGATGCACCTTCTGGTTCTGCACCAACGTACTTACTTGGGTCTGCAGCTCCATGGGTCTTTCCAAATGTGTGACCGCCAGCAATTAGCGCGACTGTCTCTTCATCATTCATCGCCATTCGAGCAAATGTTTCACGAATATCGCGGGCAGAGAGAAGCGGATCTGGATTTCCATTGGGACCTTCTGGATTTACATAAATCAATCCCATTTGAACTGCTGCAAGTGGATTTTCTAAATCGCGATCGCCGCTATAGCGGTTATCTGCAAGCCACTCAGCTTCCTTGCCCCAGTAGGTTTCATCTGGCTCCCAGACATCTGCGCGACCGCCACCGAAACCAAAGGTTTTAAAGCCCATAGATTCCAGGGCAACATTGCCAGTGAGAATTAAGAGATCAGCCCAAGAGATTTGTTTGCCATATTTTTGCTTAATCGGCCAGAGCAATCTGCGCGCCTTGTCGAGGTTGACGTTATCCGGCCAACTGTTGAGTGGTGCGAAACGTTGCATTCCAGCTCCGGCGCCACCACGACCATCGAAGGTGCGGTAGGTGCCGGCGCTGTGCCAAGCCATACGGATAAAGAAAGGACCGTAGTGACCATAATCTGCTGGCCACCATTCTTGGGAATCAGTCATCAGCGACCGCAAGTCTGCAATCACCGCTTGTAAATCTAACTTCTTAAATTCTGTAGGGTAATCAAAATCGGGATCCATAGGATCTGCTTGGGAGGAGTTGTATTGCAGAACCTTTAGGTTGAGCTGGTTTGGCCACCAATGCTGATTGAAAGTTCCCTCGCTCGCTAACGCGCTTCCAGTAAATGGGCATTTGCTCTCGCCGCTCATCGGATCTCCTCATGTGTAGATTAAATTCCTATTATTAAGCCTAACCAATGAAGATGAATGGCGCGTGACGGCGTTAAAAAGGACCCGCCTCTTCGCTGAGGCGGGTCCTTGGAGCACTTCCCCCGACAGGAAGCGCTCGCTTTGTATGGCCGACTAAGGCTTTACAGGTGCTACAGGCTTAGGAGCGACTGTTGGTGCGGTCAACTTGTTAGGCAGAGTTGGAAGTGCCGCGATCGCTGCAGCGCGAACATTTGTTGCTGCGGCTACAGCTGCTACGCGAGCGTTCAAAGCTACCTGACGAGCTGCTGCGGTTGGGTTGCCAGCAGTAGCAGTTGCATATGCAGCCTTTGCGACTGCAACTGAAGCATTGAAAGTTGCATCAATTGACTTAAGAGAGACTTGGTGCGCGGTCAATGCAGCACGGTAAGCAACCAAGGATGCCTTGTAATCACTCTGTGCCTTATTGCGCGTATCTTGCCAAGCCTTTAGAGCGACTCGATATGCTTCAAGAGCGGCTTTGTAAGCTGCCTTATCTGCAGCAGAGATCTTGGTGCCGGTTGTAGCGGCTGAGGTTGGTGCAGGGGTTGTGTCTGCAAATGCTGCGGTTGGACCCAA
>CAIZHC010000157.1 GCA_903932705.1 uncultured Actinomycetes bacterium
ACGTTGGAGCATCGGGTTCTTCTCAGAGCCGCGCCAATAGGCGCCAGCGGATCGCATCAACTTAAACGCAGGGATGTGCTTTGTTGATGGAAGGTGAGGGCCACGGCAAAGATCTTTCCAAACCGGATTTCCATCGCGACCTAGGTTGTCGTAGATGGTGAGTTCTGCTCCACCAACTTCAACTGAGGATTCATCATCCCCACCTTTAATCCCCACGAGTTCGCACTTGTATGGCTCGCCCTTTAACTCTTCGAGAGCTTCGGACTCCGTGACCACGCGACGCCGGAATCTCTGACCCGCCTTCACGATCTTGCGCATGGCAGATTCGAGCTTCTCTAAATCATCTGGAGTGAATGGCTTCTCAGGATCGAAGTCATAATAGAAACCATCTTTAATCGGAGGTCCGATTCCGAGCTTGGTCTCAGGAAAGACTTCTTGAACTGCCTGAGCAAGGACGTGCGCAGTTGAGTGACGCAAGACTGCTAATCCCTCAGGAGATTGAATTTCAATTGCCTCAACAACATCACCATCATGAAGTTCTGTCCAAAGATCGCTGATCTCTCCATTGACTCGAGCCACAACAACGCTTGGACGTTCCGCGAAGAGATGGGTCGGGCGTTGATCTGGAGCTATCTGCTGGCTCTGGCCATCGACGATGACGGTTATTTGCGAGGACATGTCTCTAGCCTACCGAATCGGATTGAGCCTCACTCCACAATGACTGGAAAATCAACTCGCTCTCCATGCCAATCTCTAGGGTTCTATCCATCAAACGTGTGACAAGAGCTGCGATTCGTAAACTCGAAAGTGCGACCATCGACTTCACTCGAGGCAAATCAGAGCGAAGCAACTCTCTTTCAACGGCCAACCCTTTATCCAAAGCAATGGAGCGCATAACTCCTGGGAGCACACCAACTGAGAGCGGAGGTGTAATCCACTCACCGTCGAGATGGAAGAGGTAATTGCAGGTTGCGCCCTCTCCGACCCTTCCCCACTCATCAATTAAAAGAACTTCACTGTAACCATCGAATTGCGCTGCTCTGACAAGGTCAAGATTCTCCCAATATGGAAATTTCTTATGTGATCCAATTCCGGCTACAACCCTTTGATCTTGAATCTGCACTCGAAGCGGCAAAGATTTTTGTATGTACGGCGCCACCGATAAGGAGAATTGGGATCCAAATGAGAGGCGCAGCCTTGCCATTGGGAATCGGGCTAGATAACTGATTGCTCTCAAAATCTCTTCGCGCGGCGGAATAGCAATACCCAACTCTCGTCCCGAGGCTTCAGCTCGCTCCATATGACGATCAAAGAAGAGTGGTCGGTTATCAATCATCAATATTGTTTCAAAGATTCCAGTGCCGTATTGCCAACCCTCATCATCAATTCCACCAGCAATCCCGACCAGGCGATTGGCTTTAAGTTCAGTCTCGCGCCACTCCAGATGAGGATCACTCGGCCAAGTGATTCCAGCGCCGGTTCCAAAGTAGAGGGTGCGCTCTGTATTCCAGAAAGTTCGGATTGCCAAACCAAGAACAGATTGTTCGCCTTCAATCCAGCCCATCAATCCGCAGTAAATCCCACGGGGAGTCGGTTCGTTCTCCCGAATTAGCTGAAGCGCAGAGTGCTTGGGAGCTCCACTTACTGAACCTGCCGGGAGAAGTTGGTGCAGCATCTCATCCCACGAAATACCCGCACGCAAAGTTCCTTGCACATCTGATACCAGGTGGCGAATTCCGGGATGATGTTCGATTCGCAAGAAATCAGTAACTTTGATGGAACCTATCTCGCAAATTTGGCTGAGATCGTTACGCATCAAATCAACAATCATGATGTTTTCGCTCTGATCTTTTGTACCAAAGAGATCTCGTGAGGAAAAATCTTGTGTGCCCTTGATCGGGCTCGTTGTAATCGTGTTGCCTTCTCTGCGAAGAAAAAGTTCCGGTGTTGCACTCGCAATTTCTATATGTGGCAAACGAAGGAAAGATGCATACGGCGCAAAATGCTTCTCAAGTATCTTTGCGAAGAGCGAATCAAGCGAGGTGCCGCGACTTGGGGTGGAGAGAACGCGACAAGCATTTGCTTGATAAACATCACCAAAGGAGATGTGCTTACGAATATCTTCGACGTAGTGGTAGTACTGCTCTCGATTCAACGAACTCTTCCAAATCGAACGTATGGATTTCCATTCCGAA
>CAIZHC010000158.1 GCA_903932705.1 uncultured Actinomycetes bacterium
CTTTGAGCGCGGGGAGAAAATCTTCTTCCTTCCAGATCAACATCTCGGTCGCAACACCGCAATCTTGCACCTTGGGCTTTCAGCGGAAGATTGCGTTGTGTGGAATCCCTGGAAAGCACAAGGCGGCTTAACAGATCAAGAATTGCGAAATGCAAAGGTCATCTTGTGGCGGGGTCATTGCTCAGTACATGGTCGATTCTCAAAAGAGAACGTTGATGAAGTCCGGGCACGGATTTCTGGGGTGCAGGTTCTGGTCCACCCTGAATGTAAGAATGAAGTTGTGATGGCGGCTGATGTTGTTGGAAGTACAGAGATGATTATTAAGACAGTCACCGCCTCCCCCGCAGGTTCAAAGTGGGCGATCGGAACCGAATTGAATCTCGTCTCACGCTTAGCCAAGACCAATCCCGACAAAGAGATTGCCTTCCTCGATAAGACCGTTTGCTACTGCTCAACCATGAATCGCATCGACCTACCCCACCTGGTTTGGGCGATGGAAAATCTGGTTTCTGGGCGTGTAATCAACCAAATCTCCGTTGAAGAGCGCACGGCTCACTTTGCGCGAGTTGCGCTAGAGCGAATGCTGGCTCTACCGTAACCACATGGCTAAAGACGCACCAACACCGAAGCGCAAGGATGCAGAAGCGCTCAACAAGGTAAATGCAATTACCTCTCCCGCAACCAAGGCGAGCAAGTCTCGTGATCGCAATGAACTCAAGGCTAAGCGTCTTGCAGCTCGTGCGGCTTACATGCGCGGAGAAGAGAGTGCACTTCCAGTTCGCGATCGCGGCCCCGTCCGTCGATATGTTCGCAACTACGTAGATTCACGCCGCAATGTTGGCGAGTACTTCTTGCCAGCCGTCGCATCTGTTCTCGTACTCAGCGTCGTACATAACAAGTACGTATCGCTCATCGCAATCTTGTTTATGTATGTCGCGATGCTCTACACAGTCTTCTCAGGCTTCTTCATGACTCGTCGAATTCGCAAGGCCGTGACTGCAAAGTTCCCTGGTGAATCAACAAAGGGTCTTGGAATGTATGGCTGGTTGCGTTCAACTCAGATGCGCCGCATGCGCGCACCCGCACCACAAGTGCAGCGCGGGGATTTGATCTAACTCTTAATTACTAATCTTTACCAGAAAGCCTAAGCCCTCGGGTTTGGGCTTTCATTCTTTGTTGGGTCAGTTTCTGGAAGTGAACCAAGTACTGCATCGATCTTCGACATTACATCGTGCTCTAACTTAACTCCGGATGCCTTTACATTCTCTTTAACCTGGGCAGGCTTTGTTGCCCCCATGATTACAGCAGAGACATTCTTATTCTGCAGAGCCCATGCAAGTGCGAGCTGCGATAGAGACAATCCAACTTCATCGGCAATTGGCTTCAGATTCTGAACTGCTGTCAAAACATCATCGCGCATCCAACGAGAGATCATTCCAGCACCTGACTTCTTATCAGTTGCCCGTGAACCCGCTGGTGGTTTCGCTCCTGGCAGATACTTTCCAGTGAGAACACCTTGAGCGATCGGTGACCAGACAATCTGGCCAATTCCCTCTTGCTCGGAGAGTGGAACTACTTCGCGCTCAATCACGCGCCAGAGCATGGAGTACTGAGGTTGGCTAGAAACAAAACGTGTCCAACCATTTGCCTTTTGAATTCCAAGTGCATCGTTTATCTGTTGAGCATTCCACTCAGAGAAGCCGATGTAGTGAACCTTGCCTTGGCGAACCAAATCTTCAAATGCACGAAGGGATTCTTCAAGTGGGGCTTCAAAATCAAAACGGTGCATCTGATAGAGATCGATGTGATCTGTGCCTAGACGCTTGAGAGATGCGTGTACGGATTCCATGATGTGCTTGCGAGAGAGGCCACGATCATTCTTTCCGGTGCCTGTTGGCCAGTAAACCTTTGTGAAGAGTTCGTAAGACTCACGCTTAACGCCTTTAAGCGCTTTTCCGAGAACTGTCTCGGCGCGAGTGCCGGCATAAACATCAGCGGTATCAAAGGTAGTGATGCCCTCATTGAGCGCAGCTTTCACGCACTTGATTGCGGCATCTTCCTCCACCTGACTTCCGTGGGTAATCCAATTGCCGTAAGCAATCTCTGAGACATACATTCCTGATGAGCCGAGGCGTCTATATTCCATGTAGAAACCTTACTCCACGAGTTGGCGTGTCACAGGTCCAAGTCTTGGGAGTAGAGCCAGGGAGTGCTAACTTTCGGACATCAGATTCCTTTGGAAGATGGTGATGTTTGCAAGAGCGAAGCCGGTGTGAATCCGGCGCTGTCCCGCAACTGTGTTGAAGCTCAACGCTTCTAAGTCAGGTCGCCTCTCGTAACTATCGAAGTATCCGACCTCGGAGGAAGGTCGGGCCTTTAGATGAGCACCTCAAGTGTCCATCCGAGAGTCCGAATTATTCCTCCCTCAACCCTTGGGGGAGTTTTTTATGTTTAAGAAATTTGCTGGTCCGCTAGCAGCAGCCTTAATTCTCGCGGCAACGCTCACACCAGAACCTGCATTAGCAGCTGCACCTCCATCGCGAATAATTTCGTTATCTCCGAGTGCCACTGAAATCCTCTTTGGCATAGGTGCTGGTTCGCAAGTTGTCGCAGTTGATGACAACTCTGACTTTCCACTCACCGCGCCATTCTCAAAGCTCTCCTCATTCACGCCGAATGTTGAAGCAATTGCGGCGTATCGCCCTGATTTAGTTATTCTGCAATCAACTGCGACTAATTCAGCAACAATCCAAACCGATCTTCAGAAATTGAAGATAAAAGTCTTCCTGGAAGTAACACCAACAAATATCTCGCAGGCATACGCTGAATTTATCTCGTTGGGAAAGTTAACAGGTCATCCATCTCGCGCACTTGCGCTTGTCGCAACAATGAAATCTCAAATTTCAGAGATCCTCACTCGCGCAAAGAAGAAGAGTTCAATCACCTTCTTCCATGAGTTAGATAACACTCTCTATTCAGCGGATTCGTCCACCTTTATTGGACAAATTTATAGTGATTTCAACCTTGCCAATATTGCTGATGCTGCAAACGCCGGTGGATACCCACAGCTAAGCGCAGAGGCTGTTATAAAAGCTAACCCGAAGCTCATCTTCTTAGATGACGCCACCTACGGAGAATCTGCGGCAACAGTCGCAGCTCGCCCAGGTTGGA
>CAIZHC010000159.1 GCA_903932705.1 uncultured Actinomycetes bacterium
GGCAGAATCTTCAGGGCTCTTGAGGTAGAGCGCGCGCTTTCCGATAATGACCGCGAGTTCAACTTCGTAGTCGGTAGCGGTACTTCCAGGAGGAATAATCACATCATCGTTAGGGCCAATAAATGAGTCTGGGGCCTTCATAAAGATGACTGGTTCTGCAGGTGTTTGAGCGTTGGTCTCAGAGATATGTTTTGTGTAGTTAAGCCCAACGCAGATCAATTTGGTAGGACGGGTGAGCGGAGCTCCGATGCGCTCGGAACCAAAAGTTGTGCTTTCGAGTTTTGAGAGATCAGCAACCTGAACTTTGGCAACCGCCCCATTCTCTAAAGATTCGCGGCTCCAATCACCGATGATCGAATCAACGAAGTACGCGCGGTCGTGTTCGACTACGACAGGACGCTCTTTCCCAACTGCGCCTACCCGAGCTATCTTCATATTCCCCCACCTATTGATTGAGTTTGCTTTGTGCTAATTAATTTGGAAGTTTTCCTAGCCCCTGATGGGTTTGCAGAATCTTTACATGGCTTGGTTCTAGTTCCTCTAGTGAACTGACACCGAGCAACTTCATATTCCTAATCATCTGAACTTGAAGGATCTCCAGAGCACGCTCTACACCCTGTTGACCACCGGCCATCAAGCCGTATAGATAAGCACGACCGATGTAGGTGAAATCTGCGCCGAGCGCAATCGCCGCCAAGATATCTGCACCATGCATGATGCCGGTATCAAGATGAACTTCGGTATCCCCTTTGAGTTCACGCTTTACATCTACCAAGAGGTGAAGTGGAACTGGCGCTCTATCAAGTTGGCGTCCACCATGATTTGAAAGCAGGATTGCATCAGCGCCAGCTTTAGCAGCGCGCTTAGCATCATCGATGGTTTGAATACCCTTAACAGTCAGCTTGCCCTTCCACTGACTTCTAATCCACTTCAAATCATCGAAGGTCATTGTTGGGTCAAACATAAAATCAAGAAGTTCTGCAACAGTGCCATTCCAATTGGACATGGATGCGAATGAGATTCCAGGAGTAGTTAAGAAGTTGATCCACCACTCTGGTTTTGGAATGGCATCGACCAATGTCTTTGCGGAGAGGCGAGGCGGAATTGTTAATCCGTTGCGCACATCGCGTAAGCGAGCACCGGCGACGGGTACATCCACCGTAAGCATTAAATGCTTCACTCCCGCGGCTTCTGCGCGGCGTACTAATTCCATGCTGCGATCGCGGTCTTTCCACATGTAGAGCTGGAACCAGTTCACGCCGCCAGGTGCGGCTTCGACAACATCTTCAATCGTCGTCGTGCCAAGTGTTGAAAGGGTAAATGGAATTCCATACTTCTCAGCCGCCCGGGCGCCAGCGCGCTCACCCTCTGTATGCATCATGCGGGTAAATCCTGTAGGGGCGATACCGACTGGCATCTTGAAATTCTCACCCAAACTCTGGCGCTCTAGATTTGCACCCGATACATCCCGCAGAATATTTGGGCGAAACTCAAGATCCAGAAATGCTTGGCGGGCTCGCTCTAAGGTGACTTCAGATTCCGCCGAACCATCGGTGTAATCAAAGGGACCTTGAGGGGTGCGCTTCTTGGCGATTTCCCGCAGATCCCAGATTGTCAGCGCATTGGCCAGGCGTTGTTCTTTTCGGTGGAGCGTGGGACCGGTGAATTTGAGAAGCGGGGCTAACTCGGAAACCTTTGGAAACTGGCGTTTCACATTTGGTACATCCA
>CAIZHC010000160.1 GCA_903932705.1 uncultured Actinomycetes bacterium
AAATTAGGTGATCGCGTTCTTTCCCTCACCTCCCCTGCAATGCGTGGGGATGATGTAGCAGCACTTCAATCTCAATTGAGTGAGATGGGTTTTAATTGTGGACGTGTTGATGGAATATTTGGAAGTGATCTCGAGAGCGCTGTTATGGAATTCCAGAAATCTGTTGGGGTTAAAGTTGATGGGCGGTGCGGTCCAGCCACAATCCTCTCTATGTTGCGTTTGAAGAAGGTTGTTTCTGGTGGCACGCCAATAGCGCTTCGCGATGCAACAAATAGGGCGCAACGTGGACCTTCTCTTTCTGGCAAAGTAATTGTTATTGATCCATCTGACTCTCCTGAGCTCTTTGATTTAACACAACGTCTTGAGGGACGCTTGATTGCACTTGGGGTAAATGTCTTCTTAACGCGTACCAACTCATCTGCTCCAAGTGAGATGGAGCGAATAGAGGTTGCCAATGCAGCCGGCGCAGATTTGGTCATTTCGCTTCGCCAAGATCGTTACATCAATGAGAGCGCACACGGTGTCGCTACCTACTTCTATGGCAGTGATTCTCATGGCGTGCACTCGATAGTCGGTGAACGTTTCGCCACATTGGTTCAGCGTGAAATTTGTGCTCGCACAGATTTACTTAACTGTCGAACACATGCAAAGACATGGGATTTATTACGTCTCACCAAATCTCCGACGGTGCGAATTGAGTTAGGTTTTGAGAGTAATCCTGGGGATGTGAAGAGAGTTTCAGATCCAAGTTTCCGTGAAACAGTTGTGGAAGCGCTTATGGTTGCAATTCAGCGTCTTTATTTGAGCGCAGAGAATGATGCCAAGACGGGTACGTTGCGTATCTCTGATCTGCGTAGGGCTGGCTTAAGGAAATAAAGGGGCAACTCCACCTTCATTAGGTGTGGCAGAATTGTCTGATGCCCAACGAGATAACGCGTTTTCGCACCGGTGAAGATCAACAGCTCCCGCAACGTTTTGCGCACCGAGCCGAGCTCATGCACGCCAGTGAAATTCGCGCCCTCTTTGCCGTCGCCTCTCGCCCAGAGATCGTCTCACTCGCCGGTGGTATGCCTAACCTTTCAGCCCTTCCTATGGAGATGATGGCTGATGTTGTAGAGAAACTTATTAAGGAGAATGGCGCCGAAGCCCTGCAATATGGCAGCGGACAAGGCCATCCAAAATTGCGTGAGCAGATCTGCGATGTGATGGCGCTGGAGGGTATTCGCGCCCATCCAGATGACATCATCGTTACAACCGGCTCACAACAAGCACTTGATCTCATCTCCCGCATCTTTATCAACCCAGGAGATGTGGTTCTGGTTGAAGCTCCTTCTTATGTCGGGGCACTTGGAACCTTCAAACAATATGAAGCCAACGTGGTTCACGTTGAAATGGATGAGAATGGATTAGTTCCAGATGCCCTTCGAGCTGCAATCAAGGCGGTTCGCGAGAGTGGTCAAGAGATTAAATTCCTCTATCTAATTCCTAATTATCAGAATCCTGCCGGCGTACTTTTGCCTGCAGATCGCCGCACGGAAATTCTTGAAATCTGCGCCTCCGAAAAAATCTTCATCGTTGAAGATAATCCTTATGGATTACTCGGCTTTGATAGACCATCGCCCAATGCAATGCGTGCACAAGATTCAGAAAATGTTATTTATTTGGGATCTTTCTCCAAGACAATTGCACCTGGATTCCGTGTTGGCTGGGCTCTTGTTCCACAATCTCTTAAAGAGAAATTGGTTATCGCTGCCGAGAGTTCAATCCTCTGCCCTTCAAACTTTACTCAACTCTCAATTAGTGGATACCTCGCCGATCAACCATGGCGTGATCAGATTGCCTCTTTCTGCAAACTTTATAAGGTGCGTCGTGATGCAATGCTTGAGAGTTTAGAGGAGCATTTTCCAGAGGGTGGGAGTTGGACTAAGCCAGGCGGCGGTTTTTATGTTTGGGTAACACTTCCTCCGGAGATTGATACGACCGCGCTAATGCCAAAAGCTATTGTTGCAAAAGTCGCTTACGTTCCTGGCACTGCTTTTTATGCAGATGGTTTTGGTAGTTGGTCTATGCGACTTTCATATTGTCACCCAACTCCAGAGCGCATTCGCGAAGGCGTTAAGGCTCTTGGTGGAGTAATTAGAACAGAGATGGAAAACCGCGCAATTATTTAAGTAGTTGTGCGATTCTTCTAAGGTCTACTTCGTCAGCGAATTCAATTGTAATTCGCCCCTTCTCCTTACCTAATTCAATGCTCACGCGGGTATCGAGTTTGTTTCCGAGTTCATCGCCAAGTGCTTTAAGTGCAGGGTTTATCGGTGCTTTTTCGCGGTTCTTATCTTTCTTCCCTTTGCCATCATGCATGGCAACAATCTCTTCAGTGGCGCGAACACTTAAACCTTCAGCAACAATTCGGTTTGCAAGTGATTCAATTTCAGCGGTATCCACTAAAGAGAGCAGAGCGCGTGCGTGCCCGGCTGACAAAATTCCAATTGCAACTCTACGTTGTACTGATGCTGGAAGATTAAGGAGGCGAAGAGTATTTGTTACAAGTGATCGAGACTTGCCGACTTTTTGAGCGACTTCATCGTGGGTATATTCAAAATCGTTAATGAGATTTTGATAAGCAGCAGCTTCCTCTAAAGGATTGAGTTGGCTGCGATGAATGTTTTCGAGAAGCGCTTCACGTAGCATCTCATTATCTTGTGATGCACGCAAAATAACTGGAATAGTTTTTAGCCCAGCAAGTTTAGAGGCGCGCAAGCGACGCTCTCCCATAATCAATTCATATTTATCTTCACCAATTTTACGAACAACAGGCGGTTGCATCACTCCAACTTCTTTAATGGAAGCTGCTAACTCTTTGAGGGCTTCTTCATCAAAGTAAGTTCGTGGTTGTTTGCTATT
>CAIZHC010000161.1 GCA_903932705.1 uncultured Actinomycetes bacterium
GCCACAGATCCAATAGCCAGCACGACCATTGGTCCCCACATCAACACTGAGCTCTCGTGTGGATGAGAACCATCTTTCCAACGACGAGCGCCGGCAAAGGTAAGTACAACAACGCGGGTCATGTAGAAAGCGGTTATTGCAGCACCGAGAAGGGCCGCACCACCCAAGATAATTCCCTTGCCGCCACCTTGATTGAAAGCGGTTTCAATAATTTTATCTTTGGAGTAGAAGCCGGCAAATGGAGGTACTCCAAGAATCGCAAGGTAGCCGAGCCCAAAGGTAACTGCGGTAATCGGCATGAACTTCGCCAGACCACCATATTTACGCATATTTACCTCATCATCCATGCCATGCATGACTGAGCCTGCGCCGAGGAACATGCCAGCCTTAAAGAAGCCGTGGGTGAGAAGATGCATGATTGCAAATGCGTAACCGACTGGGCCCAGTCCGGTGGCCAGAATCATGTAACCAATCTGAGACATGGTTGAAGCGGCAAGCGCTTTCTTGATGTCATCTTTTGCGGTACCGACAATTGCTCCAAAGAGCAGAGTGATAGTTCCGACTGTTACGACCAGAATTCGAGCGGTTGATGAGGCATCGAAAATAAAGTTAGAACGGGTAATCAGATAGACGCCGGCGGTAACCATTGTTGCTGCGTGGATAAGCGCTGAAACTGGAGTTGGGCCAGCCATCGCATCACCTAGCCATGATTGCAACGGGAATTGCGCAGACTTACCGGCGGCCGCAAGCAAGAGCATGGCGCCGATAGCGGTCAACGCTGCAGGCGAAGCATGTGGTGCTCCTGCCTTTACCCCTTCAAATGAGACAGAACCAAATTGCGCGAAGGAGATCATGATTGCAAGTGAGAGTCCGACATCACCGACGCGGTTGGCGATAAATGCTTTCTTGGCGGCGACTGCATAGGTCGGATTCTGATTCCAGAAGCCAATTAGTAGGTATGAAGCTAAGCCCACACCTTCCCAACCAACATAGAGGTTGAGATATGAATCTCCGAGAACCAGGAGCAACATCGCAGCGATAAAGAGGTTGAGATAAGCGAAGAAGCGACGACGATCTTTGTCGTGGTCCATATATGCGATGGAATAGATATGAATCAAGGTTCCAACGCCGGTAATAAGAAGGACGAAGCAGATTGAGAGTTGGTCAAGCAAAAGTGATGCATCAACCTTGAAGTTTCCGACCGAGATCCACTCGAAGAGTCTCTGAGTAGCCGCGCGGCTTGCACCGGTGTGCTTATGCATGGCGAAGAATTCAGCAACCCCGATACCGAAGGTGGAGGCTGAAACTAGAGTTGCAAGTAGATGACCCCACTTGTCAGCGATGCGACCGAGGAGCAAGAGAAGTCCTGCACTAAAGAGTGGAAGAGCGATGAGGTAAACCAAGTGGCTGCTAGTTCTCATTAGTTCTTCAACAAACTGGCATCATCAACTGATGCCGATCGGCGGGAGCGGTAAATGGTGACGATGATTGCAAGTCCGACCACTACCTCACAGGCGGCAACCACCATGGTGAAGAATGAAGCGACTTGACCATCAAGATTTCCATTGATGCGAGAGAAAGTGACAAGTGCCAAGTTAGAGGCGTTGAGCATCAACTCGATACACATAAAGATGACGATGGCATTGCGACGAATCAATACGCCAAGCGCGCCGATCATAAATAAAATAACGGAGAGGTAGAGGTAATTCGAGATATCCATTTAGTCCTCCTGCTCTTCAATTGATTCAAGAGCAAATCCGCTGCTGGTGATGATGTCACCGCGTGAGCGCAGAGTTTGCGAAACGGAAGTAGGCGCTGGAGACCCATCTGGAAGAAGAGCTGGAACGTCTACCGCATTATGGCGCGCATAAACACCAGGTGCTGGAAGTCCTGCGGCATCGGCCATTGAATCCTTACGGAAGCGCGCAATAGAGAGATCGCGCTGCGCAAATGGGGAGCGAATCTTCTGTGAGTGAGCGAGAACCATTGCGCCAAGCGCTGCAGTAATGAGGAGAGCTGAGACAACTTCAAATGCCCATACATATTGGGTGAAGAGGAGTTTGGCGAGGCCTTGCACATTTCCGCTTGAATTCGCATCTTTCAAACCGACCGCAGGTGCGCTGATAGTCGCGCGCCCCAGGAGCGAAACCATCAATCCGCCAAGACCAATCGCAGCAAGAACTGATGGGATGCGCTGCCCTTTGAGATTTTCTACAAATGACTCAGAGCTATCGACACCGACCAACATAAGAATAAAGAGGAATAGCATCATGACTGCGCCGGTATAAACGACAATCTGCACAATTCCAAGGAAGAGAGCATCTTCGGCGATGTAGAAGATTGCGAGGGTAACCATCACCCAAGCCGTCAAGAGTGCTGAGTGCACTGCCTTCTTAACAACCAAAATTCCAAGCGC
>CAIZHC010000162.1 GCA_903932705.1 uncultured Actinomycetes bacterium
CAGCTAAGAAAACTGCTCCAAAGCGTCGCAAGAAGGCAGCTGCTAAGGCAGCTCCAGCTCCAAAGCGTCGTAAGAAGGCCGCTGCTAAGAAGGCAGCTCCAGTAGCAAAGAAGGTTGCTCCAAAGCGCCGTAAGAAGGCTGCTGCTAAGCCAGCTGCTAAGAAGGTTGCTGCGAAGCCTCGTAAGAAGGCTGCTGCTAAGCCAGCTGCTAAGAAGGCTGCTGCAAAGCCACGCAAGAAGGCTGCAGCTAAGAAGGTTGCTGCAAAGAAGCCTGCTGCGAAGAAGGTTGTAGCTAAGAAGGTTGCAAAGCCTCGCAAGAAGGCTGCAGCTAAGAAGGTTGCTGCTAAGCCACGTAAGAAGGCTGCTGCAAAGAAGTAAATCCCCATTGAAAAACCCCGCCACTTTTAGTGGCGGGGTTTTTTATTTCTCAATCCTTATTACTTTTTACTTATCCTCATCGCAATTCTGGAATTGCTCTCGCATCTTGTTATTTACTCGCTCAAAGATTCGGGCTAGGTCTTCTTGATCCTTCGCCGTCATATGATCAATAAAACGTGACCGGATGCTAGCAACGTGGTCCGGCGCAGCCTTAACAATCGCCTTCCAACCTTTATCGGTCATGATGGCAAATTGCCCGCGCTTATCAATCTTGCAGACCTCGCGTCGTACCCAACCTGCCTTCTCCATAACTTTCATGCGATGAGAGAG
The DNA here is from genome assembly GCA_903932705.1 of uncultured Actinomycetes bacterium. GTDB lineage: Bacteria > Actinomycetota > Actinomycetes > Nanopelagicales > Nanopelagicaceae > PALSA-747. The sequence goes on from CAIZHC010000162.1 coordinate 708, forward strand.
ACGGGATTTAGAGATCATGGCACTCTCGGCGAGTTCACTCATACGAATCTGGCGCTCAGGGGCTTCGCTGAGGTGAACCAAGATTTCGTAATCTGACATCGAGAGCTCGTGAGGCGCTAAATCAATCTCCATGGCATCCCAAAGCCTGCGCGAGGCGACAATGTAACTACGCCAGGCCTTCAACTCCTTGGGTGAGAGCCATTTGGGCTCAATCTTCTTAGCGGGCATGGCCTCATCATACTTTGTAATTGAAGTCGTTGAAAGTTGAATTACTTTTGATTCTCTCCCCCATCTCCCTTCTATTACGCTTAGTTCATGACCTCACATGGACAGCTCGTTAGCGGAATTACCCACGATCGATTTGATACCGACCTCTCTCCGAGAGAAGATTTCTTTAGGTACGTCAACGGGGCGTGGCTCAAGAACTTTGAAATTCCGGCCGACAGGGCAAGTTATGGCTCATTCGCTATGTTGCGCGAAAAAAGCGAATTACAGGTGCGCCAAATTATTGAGGACCTTTCTAAGGTCGAAGCGGAACCTGGAAGCAATGCTCAGAAAATAGGCGACCTCTTTAGATCCTTTATGAATGAGGAGCGAATCGAGGCGCTCGGGATCTCGCCAATCAAAGAGGACATCGCCAAAACTCTCTCGGTGGAGAGCGCCAATGACCTCCTTCAAGTAATGGGTGGATTAGAAGCAAGAGGCTTGGGCGGGCTCTTCTATATTGGAGTCGAGGTCGATGCGCACGACAGCAATCGCTATGTCATGTATATGTCCCAAGGAGGAATTAGTTTGCCGGATGAGGCTTACTATCGCGAGGAGCAATATGCACCCATCCGCGAGTCATTCCTTAAGCACGTTGCAAAGATGTTTGAGCTGGCTGGAATTGATGATGCGAGTGGACACGCAGCCAGAACGCTAGAACTTGAAACCCAGATCGCCGCAAACCACTTCGATCAGGTAAAAGATCGCGATATGAGCCAAGTGCTGAACCCGTACGACTTTGCTGGACTCAAAGCCTTAACGCCAGGATTTGAATGGGAACTCTGGATGCAATCAGCCAAAGTTCCACACCACGTCATGGAAGATCTCATTGTTCAGCAACCCTCCCACTTTGAAGGAATTACAAAGTTGCTCACCGAGTTCGATCTCGAAAAATGGAGATCCTGGTTGACCTGGCATTTGATCTCAGGAACCGCCGCATACCTTTCTAGCAATTTTGTTGATGAGAACTTTGATTTTTACGGAAGAACCCTCTCGGGTACTCCAGAACTTCGTGAGCGTTGGAAGCGTGGAGTATCCCTCGTTGAGGGAGCGTTAGGTGAGGCAATCGGCCAAGAGTATGTGGCTCGTCATTTCCCACCTGCCGCAAAGGCGCGAATGGTGCAATTAGTAGAAAATCTCATTGAGGCTTATCGAATTGATATCGCTAAGTTGGAGTGGATGAGTGAGCCAACTCGGAAGATGGCTCTGGAGAAACTCAATAAATTCACTCCGAAAATTGGATACCCGGATAAGTGGCGTGATTACTCGAAACTCACAATTACACCTGATGATCTCATTGCAAATTTAGAGGCCGTCACCCTCTTCGCCCAGGAGTTCAACTTCTCCAAGATTGGTACGCCTATTGATCGCACCGAATGGGGAATGACTCCTCAGACTGTGAATGCGTACTACCACCCGCTCTACAACGAGATTGTCTTCCCGGCCGCGATCTTGCAGCCGCCCTTCTTCAATCTGGAGGCAGAAGATGCCGTGAATTACGGCGGAATCGGCGCCGTAATTGGCCATGAGATTGGCCATGGCTTTGACGACCAGGGTTCAAAATTTGATGGAGATGGAAATCTTAATAATTGGTGGAGTGAGGAAGATCGAGAGAGATTTGAAGTCCTCACCAAGAAGCTCATCGATCAATACGAAGCTCTGCATCCAACTGATGCCCCTGATGTACACGTCAATGGCGCGCTCACAATTGGCGAGAACATTGGCGATCTCGGTGGTGCCTGCATTGCTTATGAGGCTTACCAAATTTCCTTAGAAGGGGCTCCTGCGCCCGTTATTGATGGTCTGAGCGGAGAGCAGAGATTCTTTATCGGTTACGCGCAGATTTGGAATAGCAAATTGCGTGTTGAGGAGATCAAGCGCTTGATTTCAATGGATCCGCACTCCCCTGCTGAATTTAGAGCCAATCAAATCTTGAAGAACTTGCCAGAGTTCTACGCGGCATTTGGAGTTCAAGAGGGAGATGCACTCTGGCTACCAGAATCGGAGCGAGTCCGAATTTGGTAGCCAGATAGAGCTCTAATTACTTAGAAGCGAGACGAGCTTCGCGGCGAATCTTCTGCTCAGCAGGATCAGGAACTGGAACGGCGCTGAGAAGTCGCTGCGTGTAAGGATCTTGTGGATTCTTCAGAATTTGATCGCGATTTCCTACCTCAACCAGGTGACCATTTTGCATAACCGCAATGCGGTGGGACAAGATGTCAACGACACCAAGGTCGTGGCTGATGAAGAGACATGCGAACTTTAACTTCGATTGCAATTCTTGGAGAAGTTCGAGGAAGCGAGCCTGTACAGATACATCGAGGGCAGATGTTGGTTCATCTGCTATCAAAATATCAGGGGTAAGGGCAAGGGCGCGAGCAATACCAACGCGCTGGCGTTGTCCACCTGAGAGTTCGTGTGGGTAACGGTTGCGGTAGCTGCGTGGAAGTTCAACGCTTGCCAACAAATCTTCAACCATCTTGTCGAGCTCTTTATCCTTAGCGATTCCAGCTAAGTAGAGAGGCTC
>CAIZHC010000163.1 GCA_903932705.1 uncultured Actinomycetes bacterium
AAGAACGTGATTTGAACCAGCGGAGTAATCACCTAAAGATACTGGTGCAAATCGGCCCATAAAGACTGCTCCAGCGTTGCGAATCTCTGAAGCAACCGCCTTCACATCTTTGACATGCAATTCCAAGTGTTCGGCGGCATATCCATTAACAACCTCAACGCCCTGCTTCAAATTATCAACTAAGACTATTGCAGATTGAATTCCTGTGAGAGCAGAGGTAATTCTCTCTGAGTGACGCGTGATTGCAGCGCGCTTTGCCAGCTCAACTTTGACGGCATCTGCGAGTTCAAGAGATGGTGTGACGAGGACTGCAGCGGCGCTCACATCGTGTTCTGCCTGACTAATAAGATCCGCGGCAATATCACTTGCAATCGCGCTCTCATCGGCCAAGATTCCAATCTCAGTTGGTCCGGCTTCTGAATCAATTGCAATCAACCCGCGCAATGCGCGCTTTGCGGCTGCTACATAAATATTTCCTGGTCCAGTAACTAGATCTACTGGATCGCAGAGTCCCGGAACACCATAGGCAAACATGGCAACTGCTTGCGCCCCGCCAACTGCATAAACCTCGTAAATGCCAAGTAGTGCGCAGGTAGCCAAAATTGTTGGGTGAGGCAATCCGCCAAATGCGCTCTGCGGCGGAGAGGCAACTGCAATGCTCGGCACTCGCGCAATCTGAGCAGGCACGACATTCATCATCACAGAGCTGGGATAAACCGCTTTACCGCCCGGCACGTACAACCCGACCCGATCAACTGGAATCCACTTCTGCGAAACAGTTGCGCCGGGGACAACTTCTGTTACCTGGGTCTTACGCGCTTGCTCTTCGTGGACGAGTCGAACCCGGCCGATTGATACCTCGAGAGCGGTGCGAATTGCGGGATCTAAATTCGCTAGAGCGTCATTGATCGCCTCAGTTGGAACGCGAATCTGCGAGGGACGAACTCCATCGAACTTCTCCGCTAAATCTTTGAGGGTCTCTTCATTTCCCGTGCGAACCGCTTCAAGCACTGGTTCAATCGCAATAACTGCATGTGCGACATCGAGCTTTGCTCGCGGAATGGCCAACTTGTACTCGGCTCTGGTGAGGGTGCGGCCGCGAAGGTCGATAACTGGGATCGCAAGGCCGGGGTTCACCTGCCCATTCTAAAGCGTGCGGCGCTCCGCCCGAACCTGAATTACCGGTTAAAGAACGAGGCAGTCAGGACCTAGGACAGATTTTAAATCTGCGCTCAGGCTCGGTGAGGCGGTTACCCGAAGGTCGTCATCAATCTTCATCATGAGACCCTTACTGCCATCATCTAATTTGAGGTGAACCTCTCGTGGTCCAGGGTGCGAGCGAAGAATCTCTTTCATCCGGTCCACTAGTGGAGCTGTGACGCTCTTGGCATCCATTGTGATTACGAGCGGACCTGTCGGTGCGCCTGTCACATCTGGAATCGTCATGTCGAGCGCGGTAATGCGAGGAGCTTCCTCGCGTTTATCTATGCGACCTCTGACAACAATTACCCGATCCTCAATCAGGTTCAGAGCATGGGTCTGATAAGTCCCCGCGAAGAAGAGAACATCCACCGCTCCTTCGAGATCTTCAATAGAGACAATTGCCCATGAATTACCCTGCTTAGAGACCTTGCGTTGAATTTGAGTGATTAAACCACCGATATTTACGACCTGTTCATGAGCGATTGAATCATCTGCGATTTGAGACAGTGGCATATCAACTGCAGCGCGTAGAACATGCTCGATACCTAGCAATGGATGATCAGATACATATAACCCAAGCATCTCTCGCTCGTAGCTGAGCAATAAATTCTTCTCCCATTCGCCGCCAGGAATATCAAGCTCCACTCCCGTCACCGAAGTTGTCTCTTCGCCAAATCCAGCCCCAAATAGATCAAACTGACCAATAGCCTCAGCGCGCTTCGCTTCATTTACTGAATCGATTGCCTCTAAATAAACCATCATCAGCCCGCGTCTGGTAGCACCGAGAGAGTCAAATGCACCGGCTTTAATCAAAGATTCAATCGTCTTCTTGTTGCAAACTTGTTGATCGACCTTACTTAAGAAATCACCAAATGAGGCGAAACGTCCCTTACTTAACCGATTAGCAACGATGGACGCGACCACATTCTCTCCCACATTTCGAATGGCAGTTAGGCCGAAGCGAATATCGGTTCCGATTGGGGTGTAGTCCGAAGCAGACTCATTTACATCAGGCGGCAAAACTTTAATTCCCATACGGCGACATTCGTTGAGATAGAGCGCGCTCTTATCTTTATCATCGCGCACACTCGTCAAGAGTGCGGCCATATATTCAGTTGGATAGTTCGCCTTCAGGTATCCAGTCCAGTACGAGACAAGTCCATAACCAGCAGAATGCGCTCGGTTAAAAGCGTAATCAGAGAATGGGATCAAGGTATCCCACAGCTTCTTGATAGCAGCTTTACCAAAGCCACCTGCGACCATTCCCGCTTCGAAGTTCACATACTCTTTATCAAGGATCTCTTTATTCTTCTTACCCATCGCCTTACGTAAAAGATCTGCGCGACCAAGTGAGAAGCCCGCGACCTTTTGAGCAATCGCCATTACTTGTTCTTGATAAACAATCAAGCCATATGTATCGCCCAAGATTTCAGCCAACGGCTCTGAAAGTTCCTCGTGAATCGGCTCGACAGCTTTGCGGCGATTCTTACGATCAGCGTAATCAGTATGCGCATTTACACCCATAGGACCTGGACGATAGAGAGCAATAACAGCAGAAATATCTTCAAATGAATCTGGAGCCATCTGGCGAAGCAGCGCCCGCATAGGGCCACCATCAAGTTGGAAGACGCCGAGCGTTTCACCCTTACCTAACAATTCAAAAGTCTTAGGGTCATCCAGAGTCAGCGTTGCAAGATCAACATCCAAACCCTGATTTCGCTTTATATTGAGTAGGCAATCATCCAAAACCGAGAGGTTTCGCAGGCCAAGAAAATCCATCTTCAAGAGTCCAGTAGCTTCACATGCACCCATATCGAATTGAGTGATGATTGCACCATCTGATTCACGGCGATGAATTGGAATAACTTCTAGCAGTGGTTCTTTAGAGAGAATGACGCCAGCGGCGTGCACTCCCCATTGACGCTTCAAACCTTCAAGACCGCGCGCGGTGTCTACAATCTTCTTGGCATCTGGATCGGTTTCATAAAGAGATCTAAATTCCCCCGCCTCGCCAAAGCGATCATTCTTTGGATCAAATACTCCTGAAAGAGTGATGTCCTTACCCATAATTGTGGGGGGAAGGGCCTTGGTGATTTTGTCACCAATCGCATAGGGGTATCCGAGAACGCGCGTTGCATCTTTTAGCGCTTGCTTCGATTTAATGTTGCTGTAGGTGATGATCTGAGCAACGCGATCCTCACCATATTTATTAGTGGCGTAAGCGATCATTTCAGAGCGACGTCTTTCATCGAAATCCAAGTCGATATCAGGCATTGAGATACGTTCTGGATTTAGGAAGCGCTCAAAGAGTAAGCCGTGCTTGATGGGATCGAGTGCGGTGATTCCGAGGGCGTAGGAGACGAGAGAGCCTGCCGCAGATCCACGACCTGGACCTACGCGAATTCCGACATCACGAGCGTGTGAACAGAGATCGGCAACTACCAAGAAATAACCAGGGAAGCCCATTTTGATCATGACGCCTAGTTCATAATCTAAGCGTTCTTGATACTCAACCGAGACAGTTCCGCCCATGCGATCGGCAAGACCGCTATTTGCTAACTTGGTGAGCCAACTATCTTCGCTCTCCCCCGCCGGCACTTCAAAGCGAGGTAGCAGATTTTCACCTTCGCGGAGCGTGACGTTACATCGTTCTGCAATCAAGAGAGTGTTATCGCATGCATCAGGGAAATCACTAAATAAAGTGCGCATCTCTGCCGCACTCTTTAGATAAAACTCATCGTTATCAAACTTAAATCTCTTGGGGTCTGCGATTGTCGAGCCAGATTGCACGCATAACAACGCTTCGTGCGCGCCAGCATCCTCATGCTTCGTATAGTGCAAATCATTGGTGGCAAGTAGTGGCAATCCAAGATCTTTACCCAACTTGAGCAAATCTTTTTTAACTCGATTTTCTACATCAATTCCATGATCCATGATTTCAAGATAGAAATTCTCGGCTCCGAAAATATCTCGGAGTTCACTCGCTGCTTTGACGGCTTCCTTATATGCGCCCATACGTAGTCTGGTTTGAATTTCCCCACCAGGGCATCCAGTTGTAGCAATGAGCCCCTTGGAATATGTGGAGAGAAGTTCACGATCCATGCGTGGCTTGTAATAGAAGCCCTCAAGAGAGGCGAGAGATGAGAGCTTGAAGAGATTTGATAAGCCATCATTATTCTCGGCGAGCAAGGTCATGTGGGTATATGCGCCACCACCAGATACATCATCCTCGCCGCCTTGCGCCCATTGGACGCGACGTTTTTCAAAGCGACTTTCGGGAGCAACATAGGCTTCAATTCCAATAATCGGTTTTACGCCTGCCTTGCGTGCCTGCTTGTTGAATTCAAATGCACCGAAGACATTTCCGTGATCTGTGATTGCAATCGCTGGCATCTCTTGGCGAGCAACCTCTTTTACGAGTTCCTCAACGCGCGCAGCCCCATCCAACATCGAATATTCGGTGTGGACGTGGAGATGAACGAAATTAGAATTCTGCGACACGGTTAGCGAGATTACTACTGGGATTAATTCTGGCGGCTGTTTTGCTCAAGTAACTCAAGTGAGCGTGTCAGGTCTTCTGGGTAATCCGTGGCGAAAGCCAGGTGCTCACCTGTTACCGGGTGGGTGAATTTGAGTTCGCGAGCGTGTAACCAGGGGCGGTGGATATTTAACCGGTCCGCAATAGTGTGATCTGCGCCGTATGTGAGATCGCCAACAAGCGGGTGATGAAGAGCTGCAAAGTGGACTCGGATCTGGTGCGTTCGACCCGTCTCAAGTTCAATCTCGAGAAGTGAGACTGCGGGGAAAAGTTCCAGAGAGGTGTAGTGCGTAATTGAGGGCTTTCCATCTGCAACTACCGCAAAGCGATAATCTTCACGAGGGTGGCGATCAATCGGTGCATCAATTGTTCCAGAAGATGGATCCATATGTCCTTGCACCATCGCGTGATAAACCTTGGTGACCGTGCGTTCTCTAAATTGATCTTTAAGCGATGAGTAAGAATTTTCATCCTTAGCAATAACCATCAAC
>CAIZHC010000164.1 GCA_903932705.1 uncultured Actinomycetes bacterium
AAGAACGTGATTTGAACCAGCGGAGTAATCACCTAAAGATACTGGTGCAAATCGGCCCATAAAGACTGCTCCAGCGTTGCGAATCTCTGAAGCAACCGCCTTCACATCTTTGACATGCAATTCCAAGTGTTCGGCGGCATAACCATTTACTACTTCAACGCCTTGCTTCAAATTATCAACTAAGACAATTGCTGATTGCACGCCCGTGAGCGCAGAGGTAATTCTCTCTGAGTGGCGCGTGATTGCAGCGCGCTCTGCCAATTCAATTTTGACAGCATCTGCAAGTTCAAGAGATGGAGTAACTAAAACTGCAGCGGCGCTCACATCGTGTTCTGCCTGACTAATAAGGTCTGCCGCAATATCACTGGCGATTGCGCTCTCATCGGCCAGGATTCCAATTTCTGTTGGTCCAGCTTCTGAATCAATTGCAATCAATCCGCGAAGCGCGCGCTTTGCCGCTGCTACATAAATATTTCCTGGTCCAGTCACTAGATCTACTGGATCGCAGAGCCCAGCGACACCATAGGCAAACATGGCGACTGCTTGCGCCCCGCCAACTGCGTAAACTTCGTAAATTCCAAGTAACGCGCAGGTAGCCAAAATTGTTGGGTGAGGCAATCCCCCAAATGCGCTCTGCGGCGGCGAGGCAACTGCGATGCTCGACACTCGCGCAATCTGAGCAGGTACAACATTCATCATTACTGAGCTTGGATAAACCGCCTTGCCGCCCGGAACGTACAACCCGACCCGATCAACTGGAATCCACTTCTGTGAAACAGTTGCGCCGGGGACGACTTCGGTCACCTGGGTCTTACGCGCTTGCTCTTCGTGGACGAGTCGCACTCGGCCGATTGAAACCTCAAGAGCGGTACGAATCGCGGGATCTAAATTCGCTAGAGCATCATTGATAGCTTCAGCTGGAACGCGAATCTGCGAGGGACGAACTCCATCGAACTTCTCCGCTAAATCTTTGAGGGTCTCTTCATTACCCGTTCGAACCGCTTCTAGGACCGGTTCAATCGCAATAACCGCATGTGCAACATCAAGCTTTGCCCGCGGAATGGCTAACTTGTACTCGGCTCTGGTGAGAGTGCGGCCGCGAAGGTCGATAACTGGGATCGCAAGGCCGGGGTTCACTCGCCTATTCTAAAGCGTGCGGCGCTCTGCCCGAACCTGAATTACTGGCTAGAGAACGAGGCAGTCAGGACCTAGTACAGATTTTAAATCTGCGCTTAGGCTCGGTGAGGCCGTTACCCGAAGATCATCATCAATCTTCATCATCAGACCCTTATTGCCATCATCCAATTTGAGGTGAACCTCTCGTGGCCCAGGGTGTGAGCGCAGAATCTCTTTCATCCGATCTACGAGTGGAGCTGTGACGCTCTTGGCATCCATCGTGATTACGAGCGGACCTGTTGGTGCACCTGTCACATCCGGAATCGTCATGTCGAGGGCGGTGATGCGAGGAGCTTCCTCGCGCTTATCTATGCGACCTCTAACAACAATTACCCGATCCTCAATCAGGTTCAGAGCATGAGTCTGATAAGTCCCCGCGAAGAAGAGAACATCCACTGCTCCTTCGAGATCCTCGATAGAGACAATTGCCCATGAATTCCCCTGCTTGGAAACCTTACGCTGAATTTGAGTAATCAATCCCCCGATATTTACGACTTGCTCATGAGCGATTGAATCATCTGCAATTTGAG
>CAIZHC010000165.1 GCA_903932705.1 uncultured Actinomycetes bacterium
CTCGCAGATCTCATCTTGATGCGCGACTCACTCTTAGCCCACAAGGGAGAACTCATTGCCCATGGCTTGCTGGAGCGCCTAATCCGCACTGTTGCAACCTTTGGACTCACTCACGCCACAATGGATGTGCGCGAGCACTCTGATGCGCATCACCATGCGCTGGCTGAACTTGCAGCCCATCCAGATTCGATAGATCCACTCGCAACAAATACCATCGAAACATTTAGAGCAATCGATGATCTCATCGCAAAATTTGGTCCTGAAGTTATAGAGACCTACATCATCTCCATGACCAAATCGCATAAGGATGTATTGGCAGCGGTAGAAATTGCGCGACATGTGGGATTAGTGGTTGGCGGGTACTCCAAGGTGGGTTTTGCTCCACTCCTAGAAACAGTTGCAGAACTTCGCGCCGCTGATTCAATCCTGGATCAACTTCTCTCAGATCCAAATTACCGCGAGATTGTTAGAAGCCGTCATGATGTTCAAGAGGTGATGCTGGGATATTCAGATTCCAACAAAGATGCTGGAATTGCGACCTCACAATGGGAGATCCACAAGGCGCAACGCAAACTTCGCGACATCGCCATTAAGCATGGCGTGAAGCTTCGCCTCTTCCATGGCCGAGTTGGTTCTGTTGGTCGTGGCGGTGGACCAACTTATGACGCACTCATTGCTCTTCCGTGGGGCTCTATTGATGGTCAGGTAAAGATGACCGAACAAGGTGAAGTGATCTCAGATAAGTATTCGCTCCCCGCACTCGCGAGAGAAAATGTGGAGCTCACACTTGCTGCCGCGCTTGAGGCAACAGTGCTCAACCGCGCGCCTCGTCAGAGCCCAGAAGATCTGGCGAAGTGGAGCTCGTGCATGGATATGGTGAGCGATAGCGCCTTCGCACGATATCGCACCTTGATTGACCATCCTGATCTTCCTGCCTACTTCTATGCATCCACCCCGGTTGAACAGTTGGGCGATCTCTTCCTGGGTTCACGTCCCTCTCGCAGACCTGATGCATCTGGTGGTCTTGGAAGTTTGCGCGCAATTCCATGGGTATTTGGATGGACACAATCTCGCCAGATTGTTCCTGGATGGTTTGGCGTTGGCTCTGGTCTCAAAGCCGCCCGAGAAGCTGGGCAATCAGATGTACTCACATCGATGCTCAAGGATTGGCACTTCTTTAGAACATTCATCTCCAATGTGGAGATGACCTTGGCAAAGACGGATTTAGTGATGGCGCGTAAATATGTTGATCGCCTCGTAGACCCATCGTTGCATCACTTCCTACAAACTATCGAGGAAGAGTTCAATTTAACTCGTACAGAGATCATGCTCTTAACCAAGAAGAGTGAAATTCTTGGAGATCAACCAATCTTGGCTCGTACTTTGAGTGTGCGAGATGCTTATCTCGCCCCGCTACATCTACTGCAAATCACTTTGCTTGAACGAGTCCGCAAGGGCGAGAGTCCAGATGCAACCATCAGACGCGCATTGCTCTTAACAATCAATGGCGTCGCGGCCGGCCTTCGCAATACTGGATGAGTTAAGCAGCGCCGTGACAGCGCTTGTACTTCCTACCTGAACCACATGGGCATGGGGCATTCTTTGGAGTGCCGCCACTTTGTTGAGTTGATCCATCTTCATCTGCTGCTGTGTAACGCAATTGGCTGACTTCAGATTGATCTGGAACCTC